>JAEWBL010000471.1 GCA_023391175.1 Pseudomonadota bacterium | reverse complement strand
GCGGGGTGGATCCCCCGCACGAGGCGGGGGATGACGAGTGGTGAAGGGAAGGGGGGAGTGCGCGCGCCCTACACCGCCACCGGGGCCTTGATGGCCGGGTGGGGATCGTAGTTCACGATCTCGATGTCCTCGTAGCGGAAGGCGAAGATGTCCGTCACCGCCGGGTTCAGCCGCAGGGCGGGCAAGGCGCGCGGGGTGCGGGAGAGCTGCTCGCGGGCCTGATCGAGATGGTTCACATAGAGGTGGGCATCGCCCAGCGTATGGACGAAATCGCCGACGCCCAGCCCCGTCACCTGCGCCACCATGTGGGTGAGCAGCGCATAGGAGGCGATGTTGAACGGCACGCCGAGGAACACGTCCGCTGAGCGCTGGTAGAGCTGGCAGGAAAGCTTGCCCTCCAGCACGTAGAACTGGAACAGGCAGTGGCAGGGCGGCAACGCCATCTTCGCCACGTCCGCCGGATTCCAGGCGGTCACGATGAGGCGCCGCGAATCGGGGTTGCGGCGGATGTCGGAGACCACCTGCGCGATCTGGTCGATCACGCCGCCTTCGGGTGTCGGCCAGGAGCGCCACTGGTGGCCGTAGACCGGGCCGAGATTGCCGTTGGCATCCGCCCACTCGTCCCAGATGGAGACGCCATTTTCCTTGAGATAGCGGATGTTGGTGTCGCCGGCGAGGAACCACAGAAGCTCGTGGATGATGGATTTCAGGTGCAGCTTCTTGGTGGTGACCAACGGGAAGCCGGCACCCAGATCGAATCGCATCTGATGCCCGAACACCGAGAGCGTGCCGGTGCCGGTCCGGTCGTCCTTGCGCACGCCCTCATCGAGAATGCGGCGCAGGAGCTGGTGGTAAGCTTCCATTAGGTATGTCCGGCCAAGATCAAGCAACACAAGGCTTCCGCCCGTCGACCTTAGCCCGCCCGCCCGGATGCGGCCAGCACCCGCCGGCCGCCATCCACACCGCGGCGCGAATACGGTTGCCGGCTTCTTAAGGCGAGGCTGTCGCTGGGAGAGCTGTGGCGCGGCGGGGGCAGATGGCGAAAAAGTGAGGGATTTCCGTAGCGTATGACCCTCGGACACCCCCTTTTTTGCCACGACGTGGCCGTATTAGACCAGCAAGAGCACAACCCAAGACACGTGACGATCAAGGGCAAGACACATGAACTCCCAAACCAACCTCAAGGCGGCGCTGCTCGAAGTCCGCGCCTTTCTGGTGCAGGAAGCGCAGGCCGAGGACTTCCGCAACGAGGCCGCCTGGGAGGCCGGGTCGAGCCGCGAGGAGCACGCCGCCAGCGACGCCCTCACCCGGCTCGACGAGGTGCTGCGCCAGATCAAGGGCAAGGACGAGCGTTCGGGCAAGGACGAGCGGACCCAGTCGCGCGGTCACGAACGGGTACGCCTGCACCACGCCGAACTGGCTGCGTGAGAGAAAACGCCCCTCTCCCGCAAAGGGAGAGGGAGCCTTCCTGATCTCCCCCTAGCAGCGCTCGCAGGCGCCGCCGATGGCCTCGAACAGCGCGGCATCCGCGCCGAGGCCGGCATTGGGGGTGGTGAGCAGCGTATCCCCGTAGAACACCGAATTCGCCCCCGCGAGGAAGCACAGGATCTGCGCCTCGCGGCTCAGCGCCGCCCGCCCGGCCGAGAGCCGCACCCGCGAGGCGGGCATGACGAGGCGGGCGGTGGCCACCATGCGCACGATCTCCAGCGGGTCTACCGGCGGGCGGTCGGCCAGCGGCGTGCCCTCCACCGCCACCAGCGCATTCACTGGCACGCTTTCGGGGTGCGGATCGAACCCCGCCAGCACCTGCAGCATCGCGGCGCGGTCACGCATCGTCTCGCCCATGCCGATGATGCCGCCGGAGCACAGTTCGATGCCCGCAGCGCGGACGCTCGTGAGCGTGTCGATGCGGTCCGCATAGGTGCGGGTGGTGACGATCTCGCCGTAGAAGTCCGGCCCCGTATCGAGATTGTGATTGTAGGCGGTGAGCCCCGCCTCGGCGAGGCGCTGGGCCTGATGCGGCTCCAGCATGCCGAGGGTGACGCAGGCTTCCATGCCGAGGCCGCGCACGCCGCGCACCATGTCCAGCACGGCGTCGAACTCGCGCCCTTCCTTCACCCGCCGCCATGCCGCGCCCATGCAGAAGCGCTCGGCGCCGTTGGCCTGCGCCTGCGCGGCGAGGGCGATGACGGAGGCGGGATCGAGGAACTTCTCCCGCGTCAGGTCCACCTCGGCGTGGCGGGCGGACTGGGAGCAATAGGCGCAATCCTCCGGACAGCCGCCGGTCTTGATGGAGAGCAGGCTCGCGCGCTGCACCTCGTTCGGATCATGATTGGCGCGGTGGACGGCATTGGCCCGGCCCACCAGCTCCAGCAGGGGCAGGTCCATGAGCGCCGCGATCTCGTCGACGGTCCAGTCGTGGCGGATCGTGCCATCCTCAGCCAAGCCCGTGCCCATGCGCGCATGCTCCTTCGCGAAGTTATTCGGCTGGTTTAGTCGGCTTGGCGGCGGGTTCCAATACCGTCGCTCTTCCCAATTGGGTGACTTGACCTATGCGTTCGCTGCAGTGCAGCGTTGACATTGGGCTTTCGTATACATCACAGTGTCATCGTTCCAAGGGGGGCCCCGGAAGGGGCTGAGATATCGCAAGTTCGCGGGAGATTCCTTCCGCGGCGCCGCGATGACCCTTCGAACCTGATCCGGGTCATACCGGCGAAGGGATCGGAACTTGTGCTCCCCGGCGCTCAGCGTCGACCCGCACCCGTCTCCTAGCTCTACACCCCGGTTCTCGTTGAAAGCGCAAGCTGAACGGAGATCCGCAATGCTGGACGAAGCCTCGACGTCCTCCCTGAAAGTCACCACCGGGCCGCTGCCCCATTCGCGCAAGGTGTTCGTCTCCGCCACCCGGCCGGACGTGCGCGTCGCCATGCGCGAGATTTCCCTCACCGACCCGTCCGAGATGCCGGTGAAGGTGTACGACACCTCCGGCCCCTATACCGATCCGCAGGCCGTCATCGATCTCACCAAGGGCCTGCCGCAGCTGCGCGCCCAGTGGATTCGCGAGCGCGGCGACGTGGAAGAGGTGGACGGCCGGGCCTTCAAGCCCGAGGACGACGGCCTGAAGGCCGGCCAGTCCTCCACCCTGCCGCAGTTCGATCTCTCCGGCCGGAAGCCTTTGCGCGCCAAGCCGGGCAAGCGCCCGACGCAGATGGCCTATGCCCGCGCCGGCATCATCACGCCCGAGATGGAATATATCGCCGCCCGCGAGAACCTCGCCAAGGTGAACGGCGGCGCCCACCCGCACCATCAGGCGATGGGCCTCGGCGCGGCCATCCCCGCCGAGATCACCCCCGAGTTCGTGCGGCAGGAAGTGGCGCGCGGCCGCGCCATCATCCCCAACAACATCAACCACCCCGAAACCGAGCCGATGGCGATCGGCCGGAACTTCCTCGTGAAGATCAACGCCAACATCGGCAATTCGGCCGTGACCTCGGGCGTGGCGGAAGAGGTGGACAAGCTGGTGTGGGCCACCCGCTGGGGCGCCGACACGGTGATGGACCTCAGCACGGGCAAGAACATCCACACCATCCGCGAATGGATCATGCGCAACTCGCCGGTGCCCATCGGCACCGTGCCGCTGTACCAAGCGCTGGAGAAGGTGAACGGCGTCGCCGAGGATCTCACCTGGGAAGTCTTCCGCGACACGGTGATCGAGCAGTGCGAGCAGGGCGTGGACTACATGACGGTCCATGCAGGCGTGCGCCTGCCCTTCGTGCCGCTCACCGCCAACCGCGTCACCGGCATCGTCTCGCGCGGCGGCTCGATCATGGCCAAGTGGTGCCTCGCGCATCACAAGGAGAGCTTCCTCTACGAGCATTTCGAGGAACTCTGCGAGATCCTCGCCCAGTATGACGTCTCCTTCTCCCTCGGCGACGGCCTGCGCCCCGGCTCCATCGCGGATGCCAACGACGCGGCCCAGTTCGCCGAGCTGGAGACGCTGGGCCAGCTCACCGAAATCGCCTGGAAGTATGATTGCCAGGTGATGATCGAGGGCCCCGGCCACGTCCCGCTGCACCTCATCCGCGAGAATGTGGAGAAGCAGCTCAAGGTCTGCCACGAGGCGCCGTTCTACACCCTCGGCCCGCTGGTGACGGACATCTCCCCCGGCTACGACCACATCTCCTCCGCCATCGGCGCGGCGATGATCGGCTGGTTCGGCACGGCGATGCTCTGCTACGTCACGCCGAAGGAGCACCTGGGCCTGCCCGACCGCGACGATGTGAAGGCCGGCGTCATCTCCTACAAGATCGCCGCCCACGCGGCCGATCTCGCCAAGGGCCACCCGGCCGCGCGCATCCGCGACGATGCGCTCTCCCGGGCCCGCTTCACCTTCCGCTGGCGCGACCAGTTCGCGCTCTCGCTCGACCCGGAGACGGCCGAGCGCTTCCACGACGAGACGCTCCCCGCCGAGGGGGCCAAGGTGGCGCACTTCTGCTCCATGTGCGGGCCGAAATTCTGCTCCATGAAGATCTCGCAGGAGCTGAAGCTGGAAGCCGGCGACATCGCCCGCGCCCAGGCCGACAACCTCGCCTCCGCGGGCATGGCCGAAATGGCCCAGAAGTTCCGCGACGGCGGCGGCCTGATCTACACCCCGGCCCCCGAAG
>JAEWBL010000466.1 GCA_023391175.1 Pseudomonadota bacterium | reverse complement strand
CCCAACCCCCGGCCGCCTTTGCTGCGGGGCGCGGCCGCGCGGGGCCCGCGGCCGAGGCGGAGATCGTCGCCGACATCGAGGAGGCCGGGCGCTATCTCCTCGGCCTCGCCGATCCGACCGGCCGCATCCGCCGCCGCACGCCGGCCTGACCGACACAAAAAACCCCGGCCTGGAGGACAGGCCGGGGCACAATCTCAGGCGGATGCGCGGAGCGCGCTGGCTCAGCCCTTCACCATCGGGCAGTTGCCTTCGGCGATGGGACGGAAGGCGTCCTTGGCGGGAATGGTCTCGACGAGGTTGTAATAGTCCCACGGCCCCTTGGATTGGTCCGGCGTCTTCACCTGGAACAGGTACATGTTGTGGATGTGCCGGCCATCGGCGCGCACCTGGCCCTTGCCGAACAGCGGATCGTCGGAGGGCACCTCCTTCATCTTCGCCACCACCTTCTGGCCCTCGGTGGTGTTGGCCGCGGCGGCCGCGCGCAGATAGTGGAGCGCGCCGGAATAGACGCCCGCCTGGTTTGCGGTGGGCCGGCGACCGTTCATCTGCGCCGCGAAGCGGTCGGCATAGGCGCGGGTGCCGTCATTCATGTTCCAGTAGAAGCCTTCGGTGAGGAACAGGCCCTTGGCCACCGGCAGGCCGAGGGAATGCACGTCGGTGAGCTGCATGAGAAGGGCGGCGAGGCTCTGCTTCTGGGTGAGGCCGAACTCGGCCGCCGCCTTCACGGAATTGATGGTGTCGCCCACCGCATTGGCGAGGGCCACCACCTGCGCGCCGCTCGCCTGCGCCTGAAGGATGAAGGAGGAGAAGTCCGAAGCGTTCGTCGGATGCCGCACGGCGCCGAGGATCTTGCCGTTCTCCGCCTTCACCACGGCCATGGCGTCGGCCTCCAGCGCGTGGCCGAAGGCGTAGTCGGCGGTGACGAAGAACCAGGTGTCCTTCTTCGCCTTCAGCAGGGCCAGCGCGGTGCCGTGGGCCAGTGCCCAGGTGTCGTAGGTCCAGTGCACCGTATTGGGCGAGCACTTCTCGCCCGTGAGCAGGGCCGTTCCGGGGCCGGAGGCGATGAAGGCCACGTTCGAGCCGCGCGCCGCCTCCTGCACCGCCAGCGCGACGGAGGAAAAGGGCACGTCGAGGATCGCATCCACCGTGCCGTCGGCGATCCACTTGCGGGTCGTTGCCGAGCCGATGTCCGGCTTGTTCTGATGATCGACGGAGATCACCTCCACCTCGATGCCGGGATGCTCCTTCTTGAAATCCTCGGCCGCGAGGCGTGCCGAGACCACCGAGCCCATGCCGGTGGAATCGGAGGCAAAGCCCGAGAGATCGGTGAGCACGCCGAGACGGATCTTGTTGCCGGGGATTTCCGCGCGGGCGGGCGTCGGCGCGGCGAAGTGCGCCGCGGCGAGGAAAGCGGCGCCCGCGGCGAGCGCGAGCCGGGTTGTCCTGAGCATGGTTTTCTCCCTGTGTGTTCTTTGACTGTTCTTGAAACCCGCGCGGTCAGCCGCCGCGCACCTCTTCGAGCACCTTCTGCGCCACGTCCATGCGCACGCTGGCCCGCTCCACGAGAAGGCGCGCCACGCGGTCGATCTCCTCGCCCACGGCACCGGCCATCATGGCGATGTTCTGGGCATGCAGCGCCATGTGGCCCTTCTGGATGCCGGTGGTGGCGAGCGCCTTCAGCGCCGAGAAGTTCTGCGCCAGCCCCACCGCCGCGATGATGCGCGCCAGCCGCTCGGCGGTGGTGACACCGAGGATGGCGAGGCACGCGCGCGCCGTGGGATGTACCTTGGTGGCGCCGCCGATGAGGCCCACCGCCAGCGGCAACTCGATGGAGGCGGAAAGGTTGCCCTCCTTGTCCACCTCATAGGTGGTGAGCGAGGTATAGCGGCCCGAGCGGGCGGCATAAGCGTGGGCGCCCGCCTCCACCGCACGGGTATCGTTGCCGGTGGCGAGCACCACGGCGGAAATGCCGTTCATGATGCCCTTGTTGTGGGTCGCGGCGCGGTAGGGATCGGCGGCGGCGAACTCGTAGGCGGAAACGATGCCGTCGCGCACCGCTTCGCCGCCGATGTCGGCCGCCTTCCATACCGCCCGGGCGCGGGCAAGGCGGCGGTCGGCGAGGTTGGAGAGGATGCGCAGATAGACCCGCCCGCCGCTCCACGCGGCGATGGAGGGCGCGAGCTTCTCGGCCATGGTGTTCACCGCATTGGCGCCCATGGCGTCGCGCGTGTCGACGATGAGATGGGTGACCACCATGGTGCCCGACGGCGTATCGAGAAGGCGCACCTCCAGATCCCGGAAGCCGCCGCCCAGCGACACCAGCACCGGATCGCACGCATCGCACGCGGCCTTGATCTCGTCCCGCTTCTCCAGAATGCGGATGCGCGCGCCGGCGGGGTCCGCGACCTCCACCGCCTGCACCTGGGCGATCATCAGATTGCCGGAGACCGAGGTGAAGAAGCCCGTCTCGTAAACCTGCTTCGCCGCATTGCAGACGGCGGCGACGACGGAGGATTCCTCCGTCGCCATGGGGATGAGCACGTCCTCGCCGTCGATCTTCATGTTGGTGGCGACGCCCACCGGAATGTTCATGGTGCCGATGACGTTCTCGATGAGCTTGTCGGCGAGCACCGGATCGAGATTGCCCATGTTGGCGAGGTGCGCGACCTGCGCCTCGTCCAGCCCGGCGAAGGCCGCGACGAGATCGAGCCGGTCGCGCGGGCTCAATTTGTGGAAGCCGGCAATGCGGGAGGAACGGTTGGTGCCGGCGGCGCTGGTCATCTTCGGGCCTTCCTGTGGTCGCTCGGCAGCGCCGGACGGCGGACGCGAGGCAGGCGCGAAGGCAAGGCCCGCCCCCGGAGGTGGCGCGGCAGCCGGCGTTTCCGTCCCTGTCTCTTGTCGGCCGCGCATGGCGTGCCTGTTGGGGCGGACTTTCCGCTGCGGCGAAGGGTACGGCAAGGAACACTTTGCGTTGGAAACGAAGCAGCCGTACCCTTCACCTTATGGGTACGATCGAGCAGCTCCTTGAGGAGGATGAGAGCCTGACGCGGGTGGACGCGGTGGTCCGCCTCCTGTCGCGCCGCATCGATGCGGGCCAGCTGCGACCGGGGGAGAAGCTGCCCTCGATCCGCGCCGCGTTCGCGGCCTACGGCGTGTCGCGGAACACGCTGGTGGAAGCCTATGAACGCCTCGCCGCCTCCGGCCGCATCGAGGCGCGGCCGGGCTCCGGCTTCTATGTAATGCGCACCCGCGCCGAGCCGGTGCGCCCGCCCGCCGCCCCTGCCGTCATCGAGGCAGTGGACAGCGTGTGGCTGCTGCGTGAGCAGCTGGAGCAGCATTACGACGTGCGCGTCGGCGATGGCCGCCCGCCCCCCTCATGGATGGAAGGCTCGGAGGTGGGGCGCTATCTCAAGCCCATCAACCGTCCCGGCCGCCGCCCCTTTCCGGCAAGCTACGGCAGCCCCTTCGGCTTTCCCCTGCTGCGCGAGGCCATCGCCGGTTTGCTCGCCGAGCGGGCCATCGCCGCCGATCCCGGGCGGGTGCTGCTGACACAGGGCGCGAATCACGCGCTGGACCTGATCGTACGCATGCTGGTGGAGCCGGGCGATACGGTGCTGGTGGATTCGCCCGGCTATTATCCGCTCTTCGGCAAGCTGCGCCTCGCCAAGGCCCGCACCCTCGGCGTCCGCCGCACGCCGGAGGGGCCGGACGTGGCGGACCTCGCGGAAAAGGCGGCCGCGAGCGGCGCCAAGCTGTTCTTCACCCAGTCGCTGGCGCACAATCCCACCGGCTCGTCCCTGACGCCGGCGGTGGCCTATCGCCTGCTGCAGGTCGCCACCCGCCACGGCCTGCTGGTGGTGGAGAGCGACCCGTTTGCCGACCTGCTGCCCCCCTCCCACCCGCGCCTCGCCTCGCTGGACCAATTGGAGCGGGTGATCCATGTGGGCACCTTCGCGAAAACCCTCTCGGCGAGCCTGCGCTGCGGCTATGTGGTCGCCTCCGCCGATCTCGTCGAGCGCCTCGGCGCGCTCAAGATGGTGACGAGCGTGAACTCGTCCGGTTATGTGGAGCGGATCGTCCACGATCTCATCACCTCCGGCCAATATCGCCGCCATCTCAAGCGCCTGCGCGGCCGCGTTTCGGCGGCGACCGATCAGGCGCAGGCGACGCTGGGTCGGCTCGGCCTGCCCATCTTCGGCCCACCGGGGGGCGGCTTCTATCTGTGGTGCGAACTGCCGGAGGGGCTGGACGACAGCGCCCTCTCCCGCCGCGCCGCCGAGCGCGGCATCCTGCTCGCGCCGGGCGCGGTGTTCCATCCCGACGCGGAGCCGCGCCGGCCGTCTTTGCGCATCAATGTCGCCTATGCGGACGATCCGCGCTTCGAGAAATTCATGGGCGAGATCTTGGGATGATCTCAATCGAAGCCGTAGAGGGCGGCCGGATTGTCGATGAAGATGCGGCGGCGGATTTCCGCATCGGCACGGTCGAGGCCCAGCATGAGGGCGGGGTCGAGGTCGTCGGGCATCGCCTCGAACAGCTCGGTGTGCGGCCAGTCGCTGGCCCAGAGCATCCGGTCGCTGCGACAGGCGATCAGCGCCGATACATAGGGCGCGAGCGCGCCGTAGCCGTCCGGTTCCCGGCGGCACAGGCGATAGGGCGCGGAGAGCTTCACCCAGAGATTGCCTTCGGCGACCAGCTCCAGCACCTCGCCAAACGGGCCGCCCGCGAGCGGCAGGCCGGGCGCGAGGAAGCCCATATGGTCGAGCACCACCGGCACCGGACAGGCCCGCACGACGGGCGCGAGGCTGAAGCCTTCGCCGATCACCGCCTGAAGCTGGATGTGCCAGCCGAACGCCCCGATCCGCCCGGCGAGGCGCGCCAGATCCTCCAGCGAGAGCCCGCCGGGATTGCGCCGGTTGACCCTGATGCCGCGCACGCCCGACGCATGGAGCGCGGCCAACTCCGCGTCGCTCACCTCCGGCGCCACCACGACCACCCCGCGCAGACGTACGGGATCACGCCGCAGCGTGTCGAGCAAAGCGGAATTGTCGGTGCCATAGACGCTCGGCTGTACCAGCACCGCGCGGTCGATGCCCAGCGCCGCCATCACCGGCCGGTAGGCGTCGAACGTCACCGGCTGGGGCGTGTAGTTGCGCCCGCCGACCAGCGGATAGCGCTCGGGCGGGCCGAACACGTGCATGTGCGTGTCGCAGGTTCCGGGCGGCAGCACGCGCACGGGGGGCGCCGCCGAAATGGGGCGCGGCGGCAGGCAGAGCGGGGCGTCGCTCATGATCGCGCGCCTCAGCGCGGGACCATGAAGTCGAAATCGCAGCCCTCGTCGGCCTGCAGCACGCTTTGCTGGAACAGCCGGGCATAGCCCCGCTCCGGCAGCGGCCGCTCGGGCACATCCGCGAGGGCGGCGCGGCGGCGGGCGAGCTCGTCTTCCGCCACCAGAAGTTCGATGCGCCGACCCTCTACGTCGAGACGGATCATGTCGCCGCTCTGAACCAATGCCAGCGGCCCGCCCACCGCCGATTCCGGCGTGATGTGCAGCACGATGGTGCCGAAGGCCGTGCCGCTCATGCGCGCGTCGGAGATGCGCACCATGTCCTTCACGCCCTGCCGCCCGAGCTTCTTGGGGATGGGCAGATAGCCCGCCTCCGGCATGCCCGGCGCGCCCTTGGGGCCGGTGTTGCGCAGCACCAGCACGTCGACGGCGGTGACGTCGAGGTCGGGATCATCGATGCGCGCGGCCATGTCGGCCACCGAATCGAACACCACGGCCCGGCCGGTGTGCTGGAGCAGCCGCTCGCTCGCCGCCGCCTGCTTCAGGATGGCGCCGCCGGGGGCGAGATTGCCGCGCAGCACCACCATGGAGCCCTGCGCCTTGATGGGGTTGGAGCGGGGCCGGATCACGTCCTGTCCGGGAACCTCCTCGGCGGCCTCGACCATCTGGCGCAGGGTGCCGCCGTGCACCGTGGGGGCATCGAGGTCGATGAGATCGCCGAGCTGCTTCAAGAGTTTAGGCACACCGCCGGCGTGGTGGAAGTGCTCCATATAGTGCGCGCCGGAGGGCTTGAGATCCACGAGCACCGGCACCTCGCGGCCGATGGCGTCCAGCGTCTCCAGCTCCAGCTTCACGCCGGCGCGGTTGGCGATGGCGGTGAGGTGGATGATGCCGTTGGTGGATCCGCCGATGGCCTGCATCACCACCAGCGCATTGTGGAAGGCCGCGGGGGTGAGCAGTTCGCTGGGCTTGGGGCCACCCTTCACCGCGAGGCGGGCGGCGACCTTGCCGCTCTGCTCGGCGAGCCGCACCCGCTCCGCATGGGGGGCGGGAATGGAGGCGCTCATGGGCAAGGAGAGGCCCAGCGTCTCGGTGATGCAGGCCATGGTGGAGGCCGTGCCCATGACCATGCAGGTGCCCACCGACGGCGCGAGACGCCCGTTCACCGTATCGATCTCCACTTCGTCGATCTCGCCAGCCCGGTGCGCGCTCCACAGGCGCCGGCAATCAGTGCAGGCGCCCAGCACCTCGCCGCGATGATGACCCACCACCATGGGGCCGACGGGGACCACCACGGTGGGCAGGTCCACGCTCGCCGCCGCCATGATCTGCGCCGGCAGGGTCTTGTCGCAGCCACCGATCACCACCACCGCATCCATGGGCTGGGCGCGGATCATCTCCTCCGTGTCCATGGCCATGAGGTTG
>JAEWBL010000431.1 GCA_023391175.1 Pseudomonadota bacterium | reverse complement strand
CCTATGAGGAGCTTGAGCCGCCGGCGGACATGAGCTGGGAGCTGTTCACCTCCATCGTGGACCAGATCCCCGATCTGGAGCGCTGCGTGCTCCACGGCGTGGGCGAGCCCATGCTGGTGCCGGACCTCGACCGCATGGTCCGCTACCTGAAGGACCGCGGCACCTACGTGCTGTTCAACACCAACGGCACGGTGCTGACCGAGAAGAACGGCCGGGCGATGATCGCCGCCGGGCTCGACGAATTGCGCGTCTCCCTCGACGCCGCCAACGCCCATTCCTACCGCGTCATCCGCGGCAAGAACTACTTCGACCGGATCCTGAAGAACGTGCGCGCCTTCCGGGAATTGCAGGAGCGCGAGGGCCACACCAATCCCCGCGTTTCCGCCTGGCTGACGGGCCTCAAGGAGACGATCTCCGAGCTGCCGGACTTCGTGCGCGTCGCGGCGGAGCTGGGGGTGCGGGAGGTCTATCTCCAGCGCCTCGTCTTCTTCGAGCAGGAGGCCATCGGCCGGGCCCGCCCGGACCAGGCGCTCTACGAGCAGATCAACACCGATGAAGCCGCCTATATCGCCGAGGCGGCGCGGGTGGCGGCGGAGCTGGGGATGATGTTCTCCGCCTCCGGCGCGGCTGCCGAGCCGGGCATGAGCCTGAAGCGGCAGGAGGACGGCTCGCCCTGGTCCATGTGCCGGCGGCCGTGGACGGTCATGTACTTCACCGCCAACGGGCGCGCGCTGCCCTGCTGCATCGCGCCCTTCTCCCAGCGCGGCTACGAGAACTACACGCTGGGCGACGCGACAACCCAGTCGCTCTCCGACATCTGGCACGGCGACGCCTACAAGGCGTTCCGCGCCGGCCTCCTCTCCGAAACGCCGCCGGCCGCCTGCGCCAATTGCGGCCTGCGCTGGAGCCTCTAGATGGCCCGCGCCCCCGCTCCGAGGGTCGCCCTCGTCATCCCGACGCTGAACGAGGCAGAGTCCATCGCCGGCACCCTCGCCGAGATTCCGAGCGGCGTCGTCGATCTCGTGGTGGTCGCCGACGGCGGTTCCACCGACGGCACGCGCGAGATCGCGGCGGCGTCCGGCGCCACCGTGCTCGCCTCGGGCCGCGGCTTCGGCCGCGCCTGTCTGGAAGGGGTGTGCGAGGCCCGTGACGCCGACATCGTCGCCTTCATGGATGCGGACGGGGCGGACGACCCCGCCTTCCTGCCGGCGCTGCTGAAGCCGCTCGCCGAGGGCAAGGCGGACTTCGCCATCGCCTCCCGCACTCGGGGCGTGCGCGAGCCGGGCGCCATGGCCTGGCACCAGGTCGCGGCGGGACGGGCGGCAGGCTTTGGCATCCGCGCGCTCTACGGCGTCGCCTATTCGGACATGTGCACCTTCCGCGCCATCCGCCGCGAGGCGCTGGTCGGGCTCGGCATGCGGGAACTGACCTATGGCTGGAACATCGAGATGCAGATGCGCGCCGCCCGCGCCGGGCTCGCCATCGTCGAGATTCCCGTCGCCTACCGCCGCCGCAGGGGCGGTGTCTCCAAGGTCGCCGGCAATCTCTCCACGACCCTGACCGCCGGCACCCGCATCGTCTCCACCTTCCTGCGGGTCGCGACCCATAGTGCCGCGCCCGACGTCGCGCCGAACAAGATGTGAGTGATCGCCATGCTGCTCCAGCCCTTCGACGATGCCGACGATATCACCCGCTTCCGTGCCGCGCCTGTGCCCTCCGGCTTTCTGCCGCTGATAGAGCGGGCCGACCATCGCGCGCCATCGGTGTTCCGGCCCGAGAACATGATGCGCGAGGCGCGCCGCCAGAAGGGGCTCGACGCCGGCCCGGTGCCGCGCGTGGTGCTGCTCGATCCCGACGGCGACATAGTGGACTATGTGCGCGCGCATTTCGGCGCCGTCCGCTCGCCCTACTGGGCCTGCTACCACACCGATATGTGGACCTGGGAAGCGGAGGGCCTCTCATTCGGCATCGTCGGCTATGCGGTGGGCGCGTCCTTCTCCGTGCTGGTGGCGGAGCAGGCCTTCGTCTGCGGCTGTGAGCTTCTGATCTCGGTAGCCTCGGCCGGGCAGATCGCCGCGCACGCGCCGCCCTCCTACCACATCATCATCGAGCGGGCGCTGCGCGACGAGGGCACCAGCTACCACTATCTGCCGCCCGCCCCTTTCGCCCCGGCAGACCCGGAGGTCATCACCATCGCCCGCGCGGCCTGCAGCGACGATACCGGGCCGGTGCTGACCGGCGCGACCTGGACCACCGACGCCCCCTTCCGCGAAACCGAGGCCGCCATCGCCCGCCGCAAGGCCGAAGGCCTGCTGGCGGTGGAGATGGAGGCGGCCGCGCTCTACGCCTTCGCACACGCGCAAGGAAAGCCGGTGCTGTGCCTCGCCCATGTCACCAACCAGCTCGGCCGGGTGCATGGCGATTTCGAGAAGGGCGACCACAACGGCGCGGCGCGCTCCATCGCCCTCGCCGCCGGCTTCGCCACCGCCTGGATGGCGCACTGCGCCGTTCACCCCCGTTGAGAGGACGGCCCGATGCTCGACCGCACCGCCTATCTCGCCCTCGACGCCGAAAGCCTGCCCCACCGCCTCGGCGAACGGCCGGAGCTTTTCCACCGCCTCGGGCCGGCGGACGCGTGGCAGGTACGGGAGGTGGGGGATGGCAACCTCAACCTCGTCTTCATCGTCGAGGGGCCGAAGGGCTCGGTGGTGGTGAAGCAGGCGCTGCCCTATGCCCGCGTGGTGGGCGAGAGCTGGCCCATGTCCCTCGACCGCGCCTTCTTCGAGCATGAGGCGATCTCGCGCCTGGGCGCGCGCGATCCCGGCCGCACGCCCGAACTGATCCTCTTCGATCCCGCCCAGGCGATGCTCGCCATGGAGCACCTCAGCCCGCACAAGGTGGCGCGCCGCGCCTTCATGGCGGGGGAGGAACTGCCGCTGCTCGGCACACATCTCGGGCTCTATCTCGCCCGCACGCTGTTCCGGGGCTCAGATTGGTCCATGCCCACCGTGGCGCGCAAGGCCGACCTCGCCTTGTTCGCGGGCAATGCGGAACTCGCCGGCATCACCGAGGAGCTGGTCTTTTCCGACCCGTTCAAGGCGGCCCCCCTCAACCGACACACGCCGGGGCTGGAAGGTATCGCCACCGCCTTCCGCACCGACCGCGCGCTGAAGCTCGCGGCGGCGGAGATGAAGGCGCGCTTCTGCACCTGCGCCGAGACCCTGCTGCACGGCGACCTGCACACGGGATCGGTGATGGCGACGCCCACCGATACGCGGGTGATCGACGCCGAGTTCGCCCTCTATGGCCCCATGGGCTTTGATGTGGGCGTGTGCCTCGCCAACCTCTGGATGGCGGCCTTCGCGCAGGAGGGTCACCGTGCCGAGGCGCGGGCGGCGGCCGCCTATTGCGAATTCCTGCTGGCCACCGCCGGCATCCTCTGGCGGACCTTCGAGGCGGAATTCTCCCGCCTCTGGGCGAACGAGCGAGCCGGCATCCTCGGCGGCTCCGACCTGTTCGAGGCGCAGGGAGACGAGGCCGGCGCACAGGTGGCGCTGGCTGCCCATCTCACGTCCGTCTGGCAGGATGCCCTGGGCTTCGCCGGCATGGAGATCAGCCGCCGCATTCTGGGCCTTGCCCATATCGCCGAGTTCGAGACCATCGCGGACGTAAGCGTGCGCGCACGGCTGGAACGGCGCGCCCTCGCCTTCGGCCGGCACCTAGCGCTGAACCGGAGGCAGATCCCGTCCATCGAGGCGGCCAATCTCCTCGCGGAAACGCAGAGGGCGCGGCCATGACCGCGCCCTTTCCCCATCAGCGCCGTGTGATGGCGATGCGGATGATGTCATCTGCCGGCACGCTCTGGCCCGCGCCCGGCGTCCAGGAGGCGAGCTTCGGCAGGTCATCGCGCGGGATGTCGAGGAGCGCGATCTGCCGGCCGAGGATCGCCACCGTCTCGATGGGCACCGGCACCGCCCGGCCGCCGCGGCCGAACCAGCCGCCCACCGGCACCACCAGCACGATGCCCCCCTCCGGCGTGCGCGCCACCTCGGTGACGAAGCCCAGCGTGCGGTCATCGAAATCGAGCAGCGGCAATCCCACGAGATCGCCCACGCGCACCTTCTGGGGAAAGCGCTCGGCCATCCGTTCGGCGGGGGTCAGGTCGTCCTCCCCCGGCGCGGTCTGGGTGTTGGCGTGGGGTGGGCCGGCCGCGAACGCCGGCGCTCCGGCGGCGGTGACGCCGAGGACAAGAGCGAGGGCAAGAACAGAACGATTGGGGCGCATTCGAAGTCTCCAAGATCGTTTGATTGACTATACACACCTATACTTACGATGAACGGTCAACATTTATTACGCGACACGTAATTAAATTCAATAAATCCGGAGCGAGAGCGATGCACATGAAAAAATATACATCAAGGCGCATGCATCCGCTCCCCTTGCGGATCATGCACTGGACCAACGCCATCGCCATGATCGTGATGATCGGCAGCGGCTGGAAAATCTATAACGACGAGGTGATCTTCGGCTTCCTGCACTTCCCGCAGGCCATCGTGCTCGGCGTATGGGCGCAGCATGGGCTGCAATGGCACTTCTTCGGCATGTGGGTGCTGGTGCTGAACGGCCTTGCCTATCTCGCCTACGGCATCGCCACCGGCCGCTTCGCACGCCTGCTCTTCCCCATCCGCCCGAGCGAGGTGATGTCCGAGGCGCTCGCCGCTTTGACCTTCCGGCTGAAGCACCAGGATCTCACCCACTACAATGCGGTGCAGAAGCTGCTCTATGTGGGCGTCATCACCCTCATCGTGGTGCAGGTGGCCTCCGGTCTTGCCATCTGGAAGCCGGTCCAGTTCTCGGGGCTGGTCTCGCTGTTCGGCGGGTTCCAGTCGGCGCGCCTGATCCACTTCCTCGGCATGGCGGCCATCGTGCTGTTCATGGTGGTCCACGTCGCCCTCGCGCTGCTGGTGCCGAAGACACTCGTCGCCATGTTCACCGGCGGCCCCCACCTGCCAGATCCCGAAACGATCCCCGCCGATGGCGCGCCCGCGCCCGATCCTTCGCGCTGACCTGAGGCCACGCCAATGTCCCTCCGCTCCTTCTTCCGGCCGAACCGGGCCTCCATTGCGCGGCCCGACCAGAGCCTCCTCGTGGAGAACCATGTCCTCCTCGAGCGCATCGACCGCCGCAAGCTGCTGCGCGGCTCGCTGAGCCTTGGCGCGCTGTCGCTGCTGGCCGGCTGCGACATCTCCAATCGCGAAGAGGTACAGGGCGTCCTGCGGACCGTTTCCGATTTCAACGACGGCGTACAGACCGCCCTGTTCGACCCGAAGCGGCTCGCCCCCACCTATTCCCGCGACCTCGTGGTGAAGCCGCCGCGCTTCAACGCCTATTATGAGATCGACGAGGTGAAGCCGGTGGACCTCTCCACCTGGCAGTTGGAACTCTCCGGCCTCATCAAGGACAAGCGCCCCTGGACGCTGGACCGCATCAATGCGCTGCCGCAACAGGAAGTCATCATCCGCCACATCTGCGTGGAGGGGTGGGATTATATCGGCCAGTGGTCCGGGCCGAACCTGAGGGACTTCCTCACCCGCGTTGGCGCGGACCTTTCAGCCAAGTACATCGCCTTCTACGGCAATGACGACTACATGGAGAGCATCGACATGGCCTCGGCGCTCCACCCGCAGACCATCCTCGCCACGCACTATGCGGGCGAGCCCATCACCGACCCGTTCGGCGCGCCCATGCGGCTGCGCACGGCGGTGAAGCTCGGGTTCAAGAACCCCAAATGGATCCGCGCCATCGAGGTGACCAACACCTACCCCCTCGGCTTCTGGGAAAAGCAGGGCTTCAACTGGTTCGCGGGCCTGTGACGGCCGGCGCCACCCCGTGATGGTGCCTCTCACGAGCCTCCTCCTGTGCCTCCCGCTCGCGCTCCTGCTGTGGGGGGCGCCGGGCTGGCTGCTGGCGCGCGGGCTGGGTTACGGCCGGACAGCCGCGCTCGCATTGGCTCCGGCGCTAGGATGGGCGACCCAGACGCCGGTCGCCCTCGCCGCGGCACACCTGTTCGACCTGGCGCCGGTCGTCATCATCGGATCGGCGGCGGCGGTAGGCCTGTGCGCGCTCGCCTTTCCCCGCGCACCGGCCGGAGGGCGCTTTCCGCTGGTCGCGCTGGTGTCCGCCGGCCTCCTCGCGCTGGTGCCGATGCTGGGCGTGCTGCCGAAGGTGATGCCGGACGGCGCCATCGCCCTCGCCTCGCCCATCTACGACCACGCCAAGATCATCCTCATCGACGAAATCGCGCAGAACGGATCCATCCCGCCCGCCAACCCGGTGTTCGGGGCGGACGGCGCGGCGGGGACGGTGGCCTATTATTATCTCTGGCACTTCGGCGCGGCGGAACTCGCCGTCCTGTCCGGCGCGCACGGCTGGGCCGCGGACGCGGTGGCCACCTGGTTCACGGGCTTCGCGGCGCTAGCTCTCGTGGCGGGGCTCGCCTTCCGCCTGCGCCCCGGCATGTCCGCCCCACTCCTCGCGCTCCTCGCCGCGTCGGCGGGGTCCCTCCGGCCGGTGGCGGCGGCGCTGTTCGGCGGCGCGCGGGTGGATCTCGCGCTCGAACCCGCCTCGGGCCTCGCCGGCCTCCTCTATCAGACGAGCTGGAGCCCGCATCATGTCGCCTCGGCCACCGCCTGCGTGATCGCCGTGCTGCTGATGGCACGGTTGCGCGCGGCCTCCGATGCCAGGCACGGGGCGGTGCTGGCGGGATTGATCGGGCTGGCGGCAGCTGCGGCCTTCAGCAGTTCGCTATGGGTGGGTGGCGTCACCTTCGCGCTGGCAGGAACGGCGGCGGCGCTTGTGGTGGTGTTCTTGCCTCCGGCCAAGGGACGCCTGCGCGTCGTCTTGGCGCTCGCGGGCGCGGCGCTGGTAGCACTCGCGCTCACCGCGCCCTTGTTGATGGAGCAGATTCAGGCGACGGCGGCACGGGGCGGCGGCACGCCCATCCAACTCGCCCCGATGCCCGTGCTCGGCTCCGCCTGGACGGACGCGGCACGGGCGGTGCTCGATCCTCTCGCCTACTGGCTGGTGCTGCTGCCGGTGGAGTTTCCGCCCATCCTGTTTGCCGGCGGGGCGGGTCTGGCGCTGGGGCTTGCCGGGCGTATGGGCGGAAGGCCGGCCCGGCGGCTCACGCCTCCTCTGGCGGCGCTGGCGGTTGTCGCTCTGCTGGTGAGCGCCACCCTGCAGAGCACGGCGGGCGAAAACAATGATCTCGGCTGGCGCGCCGTGCTGCCCGCGGTCCTGGTGCTCGCGGCCTTTACGGGCGCCGCGCTCTCGGCGGCGCTGTCGATGGCGGCACAGACGATGCGATCTCGGCGCGCGCGCCCCTTTCTCGCGGCCGGCCTCGCCCTCATCGCCCTCGGACTGCCGGACACCTTCACCCTCGCCCAGCTCAACATCACGGGCGAACCGAGCGCGGACGGCCGCGTCTTCGCCGGCGACCCGGCCCTGTGGCGGGCGGTGCGGCGGGAGGTGGGCCCGAAGGTGCGGATCGCCAGCAACCCGGGGCGGCTGGAGAAGCTGACGCCCTGGCCCATCAACCTGTCATGGGCGCTCCTGTCACGCCGCCGCTCCTGCTTCGGCGGACGGGAGATGGCGCTCGCCTTCGCGCCTCTCTCCGCGTCGGAGCGTGTGGAGGCGGCGGGGCTCTTCGACCGTGTGTTCTCCGGAACCGGAACGGCAGAGGACGTGGCGACCTTGCGCCGGGTCTTCGGCTGCGGCGCCATCGTCGTTACAGCGCAGGATGGCGCCTGGACCGCCGATCCCTTCGCGTCCAGTCCGCTTTATCGGCTGACACAGGAGGAAGACGGGCGTTGGCGCATCTATGTGGCGCGCGAGGCCGCACGCTGATTTCCCTCTCGAACGCGAAAAGCCGGCCGCGATGGGCGAACCACCGCGGCCGGCTTTGTCAGGCCTGATCAGTTGCTGCCGAGGCCGCGATCACCGAGCTTGAACAACGCGCGGTCGGCGTCGGAAAGCGTGTGCTCGGCGCTCTGCGCGCCGGCAAAACCGCGGTGGCCGCCGGAGATGGCGCCATAACCGAGCGGGGCCTGATCGGCGGGGCCGATGCCGGCGGCGACGCGCAGGCTTTCGCGGTTCACGGCGGTCTCGGTCTCGTCCGCGAAAGCGGCGGTGCCGAAGGCCAGCGCGGAGGCGAGGACGACGAAGGGCAGGATCGACTTACGCATGTATATTCTCCAGTATCGAAGCGATGATGCTGGATATTCCGCAAGTCTAGGCACCCTGGTTACAGGGAGCGAGAAAGACAAGTTCAACAGATTATGAGGCCGCGCATTACCCCTTAATCCCGTCCGTAAACGCTGGCGCATCAATGTCACTCCGCTGCGCCTCCGACGCCTCGCATCCTCGTGATCGCGCGGGGCGTAACCTGTGAACACCGGCCCGCGAAGACGTGCTCATGAGGGGGAATTTCATGAGCCGAGAACCCGACCTGGAAGCGCTGATGCGCGCGAGCCAGTCCGGCGATACGCAAGCGCACCGTGTGCTTCTGCAGCATGTGTCCGTGCGCCTGCGCAGCTATTTCCGCAACCACCTGCGCCGCAGCGGCGCCGGACCGGACGATGCGGAGGATCTGGTGCAGGACACGCTACTGGTGATCCATACCAAGCGCCACACCTATGACGGCTCCTCGCCCGTCCTCGCCTGGATCTACGGCATTGCCCGCTACAAGCTCATCGACCATCTGCGCCTCAATGCGCGGGCGCTGCGCAATGTTCAGATCGATGAGATGGACGATCTCGCCGACGTCGACAGATACGAGGCGGTGGATACATCGCGGGAACTGCACCGGGCGCTGGAGACGCTGCCCCGGCATTTTCGGCTCCCCATCGAATACGTGAAGATCGAAGGCCTCAGCATCGCCGAAGCCGCAGCCCGCATCGGCATGAGCGATGCCGCGGTGAAAATCGGAATCCATCGCGGCATGAAGAAGCTTGCTGCCCTTTTGTCGGAGGCACGCCCATGAACACCGACGACCTTATCGATTTCCTCGCCACCCGCGTCGAGGCCGTGGACCCCGCCCGGCAGGACCGGCTGCTGACGCTCGCCATGGCCGGCTCGCTTTGCCTCGCTGCGGTCGCCTGCATCTTCGCGCTGGGGGTGCGGCCGGACCTGCTGAAGGCCATCGGCACGTTCGGCTTCGTGGTGAAGGTCGGCTTCCTCTCGGCGGTGGTGGTCATCGCGGCCCACGGTCTGCGTCGCCGGGGGCCGGGCGG
>JAEWBL010000426.1 GCA_023391175.1 Pseudomonadota bacterium | reverse complement strand
AGAAAAGTCCGCCCGACGCCACTCCGAACATGGGAACGCCACCGTCTTCCCGCACCTCCCCCAGATCCATCAGGTCGAGATGAACCGCCCGCGACAGCCGCGCCTCCAGACCACGCCGAACATGCAGGTAAGGGATCACCTCACCCTCCCCCGCTCCCCGGGCGAACCGCAGCGCGTGGTCCGGCCCGCAGCGCACCACGTCATCCAGATTGGTGCGGAAGACCAGCGTGCGATGCGCGGTGCGGCCGACGGCCGCATTCGGCTCCGGCACCGCCTCCACGGCCAGATCCACCGCGAGAAACGGCGCATCCTCCACCCGAATGCCCACCTTCTCCACTGGCGTCTTCAGGACGAAGCGCTCGCCCTCCCGCGCCAGCACGGAAGCGAACAGCTTCACCAGCGCCGGGCGGGTGATGGGGGTGCCCATGTAGGTCCATGTGCCGTCGGCGCGGATCACCATGTCCATGTCGCCGCAATCGGGCGGGTTCCACACCTCCACCGGCGCCGGCCCCTTCCCGCCACCGGCGCGCGCGGCCGCCATCAGCGCCTCCAGCCGGCCCGACGGCGCAGGAGCGTCGGAGGCGGTGGCCGGCGGGACGGGGGGCGTGTCTGGCGCAGGGGCAGGCATCTGGTCTCCTTGGCCCGGTCGCACCGCGAACGCGGCAGGCTCGCGATGACGTGAGTGCGCCGCACACGCACTGCGTCCGCGGGGGCTCGACGGACGCGCATCATATCGTAAGCTCTCTGTCCGGGTGGCGCGACGTTTGCAAGACTTCGCGAGACGGGCGTTGGGTCCGGGGGCTGCACAGTCGCCCCCGCGACTCGGGCTTCGTCCCAGGCCGGCACATGGACCGGCCCGCCCGATGCCCGGTAAACAGGCAAAGGGCGGAACGGATCGGCGGATGAAGGCCGGAGGCGTTTTGTTGCCGCTTTTGGCAGCAAGCTTGCGGGACGTGTCCGGCGTGCAGGCCATTCGGGCGTGCGGTTCGTATTTGGCGTGTAGGAGATGAGCATATGTCGGCTGCCGGCGAGCCCTTCGACCTCGACCAGATGATCATCCGCAACGCGGAAGCCGCCGCCGCCCATGTGAAGGCCGCCCGCGCGGCCATCTCCAACGTCATCTTCGGCCAGGAAACGGTGGTGGAGCGCGCCCTCATCACCATCCTCGCCGGCGGCCATGCGCTGCTGGTCGGCGTGCCCGGCCTCGCCAAGACCAAGCTTGTGGACACCATGGGCACTGTCTTGGGCCTCGACGCCCGCCGCGTGCAGTTCACACCGGACCTCATGCCGTCCGACATCCACGGCGCCGAGGTGCTGGAGGAATCAGCCGGCGGCCGCCGCGCCTTCCGTTTCATCAAGGGGCCGATTTTCGCCCAGCTTCTGATGGCGGACGAAATCAACCGCGCCTCGCCGCGCACCCAGTCAGCCCTGCTGCAGGCCATGCAGGAATACCATGTCACCGTCGCCGGCGAGCGGCACGACCTGCCCAAACCCTTCCATGTGCTCGCGACGCAGAACCCGCTGGAGCAGGAAGGCACGTATCCCCTCCCCGAGGCGCAGCTCGACCGCTTCCTGATGGAGATCGACGTCGATTATCCGGATCGCGACGCCGAGCGGCGCATCCTGTTCGAGACCACCTCGGCGGAGGAGCAGAAGCCCCGCGCGGCCATGACGGTGGACGATCTCATCGCCGCCCAGCGCCTCGTGCGCCGTCTTCCCGTGGGTGAATCGGTAGTGGAAGCCATCCTCACGCTCGTCCGCTCCGCCCGTCCCGGTGCCGAGGGGCCGGAGCAGGCCTACATCGCCTGGGGCCCTGGCCCGCGTGCCAGCCAGGCGCTGATGCTGGCGGTACGCGCCCGTGCCTTGCTGGACGGGCGCTACGCTCCCTCCCTCGACGACGTGGTGGCCCTCGCCGAGCCGGTGCTGAAGCACCGCATGGCGCTGACCTTCGCCGCCCGCGCCGAACGCCAGAGCGTCACCGACATCATCCGCCGCCTCACCGAGCGGCTCGGGTGAGCGCGGACCGGCCCGCGCCCATGGCCGCTCCCATGGCCTACGCCCCGAAAAATGGCTCGCCCGAGGACAGGCAGCGTCACGCCGTAGAGACGTCCGCCCTCGCAGCCGCAGACCTTGCCGCGGCCATGCCGCGCCTCGTGCTGGAGGCGCGCCGCATCGCCATGAGCGTGCAGCACGGGCTGCACGGACGCCGCCGGTCCGGCACGGGCGAGAATTTCTGGCAGTATCGCCGCTTCGTGGATGGCGAGCCGGCCAATCGCGTGGACTGGCGCCGCTCCGCCCGCGACGATCATCTCTATGTGCGAGAGCGCGAGTGGGAGGCCAGCCACACCGTGTGGATCTGGCCCGACCTCTCTGCCTCCATGGATTACGCTTCTCGTGGGCAGGCGCCAAAGCGCGAGCGCGCGCTGGTGGTTGCGTTCGCCCTCGCCGAGCTTCTGGTGAAGGGCGGCGAGCGCGTGGGCATTCCCGAACTGATGCGTCCCTCCGCCACTCGTCGCATCGTCGAGCGCATGGCCGAGGCTGTAGTCCTGGCGCCCCGCCTGCCGGGAAGCTTGCCGCCCGAATTCGGCCCCTCGCCCCTGTCCGAGATCGTGCTTCTGGGCGATTTCTGGAGCCCGGCAGAGGAGGTCTCGGCCCGCCTCCATGCGCTGGCCGCCTCCGGCGCCCACGGCCATCTGGTTCAGATCGTGGATCCCTCGGAGGAGACCTTTCCCTTCTCGGGCCGGATTGAGTTTCACGAGCCGGAGGGCGGCGACCGCCTCACGGTCGGCCGCGCCGAGAGCTGGAAGTCGGATTATGAGCTGAAGCTGGCGGATCATCGCGCGCGCCTTCGCGCCGCCGCCGAACGGCTGGGCTGGAGCTTCGCCATCCACCGCACCGACCGGCCGGCGAGCGAGCTGCTGCTCGC
>JAEWBL010000353.1 GCA_023391175.1 Pseudomonadota bacterium | reverse complement strand
CGTATAGCCCGCCCACCAGCCGCCCGTCGCGCCAGGCTTCCACCGTGTGGCAGCGCCCGCGGGCGAACAGTTCGCCGTAGAGGCGGCGGATCGGTGCGTTGATCCAGGTCTTGTCACGGCCTTCCTGGGGCTCGGCGCAGCCGTCGATGACCGCCTCGAAGTCGCTGTCCACGCGGACCTCGAACTTGTCCGCGCGCACCGTCCGGGCGAGGCGGGAGGAAACGTGGAAGGCATCGAGGGGGATGATGCCGCGCCGCTCGGGCTCGATCCAGTAGAGGCCGGGATCGTCGGCGCTCTCGGCCATCGGGAAGATGCCGCAGGCATAGGCCTTCAGCAGCACATCGGGCGTGATCTCGACGATCTGGTCGTTCGGCCGGCTCATGGAGGTTCATCCTACCAGCAAATGGAGCGGCCGTGTGGCGTCCCGCCCCAGTTCCCGGAGGGTCCTGCGACCCTTTGACACGCAGAATGGGGCGCCGGTTCCCCTCTCACCCCCGCTTCAGGAAGTCGCCGATGCGCCGGACGGCTTCCGCCATGTCGGGGCCGGAGCCGGCGTAGGAGAAGCGCAGGAACTGGCGGCCGTGGAACGGGTCGAAATCCACCCCCGGTGTCGCCGCCACATGTGCCGCGTCCAGCAGGCTGCGGGCGAAGGCGGCCGAATCGTCGGTGAAGTCGGAGACGTCGGCATAGAGGTAGAAGGCGCCGTCGGCCGGCAGGAAGCGGCCGAGGCCTGCGGCGGGCAGCCCTTCGGTCAAGATGCGCCGGTTCTCGACATAGGTCGCCTTCACCTGATCCATCTCGGCGCGGCCCTCGAAGGCGGCGTCGGCGGCGATCTGGGACAGGGTGGGCACCGAAATCGAGAAGTTCTGCTGAAGCCGCTCCATGGTGCGCGAGACGCCCGGCGGCACCACCATCCAGCCGACGCGCCAGCCGGTCATGCAGAAGTATTTGGAGAAGGAGTTGATGACGGTGACATCGTCGCCGATCTCCACCGCGCTCACCGCCGGGAAGGCGTAATCGAGCCCATGGTAGATTTCGTCGGAGACGAAGGCGAGGCCGAGGTCGCTGGCGCAGGCGTGGAGCGCGGTCAGGGCAGCGCGGTCCATCATGGTGCCGGTGGGATTGGCAGGGCTCGCCACCAGCACGCCCTTGAGCGGCGCGGCCCGGTGGGCTTCCATCAGCCGCTCGGCGGTCAAAGCGTGGCGGTCCTCCGCCCGGGTCTCGATCAGCACCGGTTCGCAGCCGAGCGCGGACAGGACGTGGCGGTAGGGCGGATAGCCGGGCGCCGCGATGGCCACGCGATCTCCCGGCTCGAACAGGGCCAGGAAAGCCAGGATGAAGCCACCCGACGACCCATTGGTCACGACGATCCGCTCCGGATCGACGCAGACGCCGTGCTGCTCTTCGTAATGGCGGGCGATGCGCGCTCGAAGGGCCGGGATACCGAGGGCGGCGGTATAGCCCACCTGTCCGGCCGCCAACGCGGCGGCCGCCGCCTGCCGCGCCACGAGCGGTGCCGGGGCCGCCGGCTGACCCACCTCCAGATGGATCACATGCCCGCCCTGCGCCTCGATCCGGGCGGCGTGCTCCATCACGTCCATGACGATGAAGGGCTCGACCGCACTGCGCCGGGAGAGGAGGGGAAGAACCTGCCGCATTGCCGAAATTCCGTTGCGTTCCTGCGGGTGAAGGCCGCGCCGATGCCCGCGCTGCCGTGCTGCCGCCTTATTCTGCCTGTCCCTGAGGCGGGTTCGCCCCAACGTGAAGGCCAGCGGATTGACCTCGGCTTTCGCCGACGCCAGTGTCCGGCAGTCTCGTAGCCTGTGCCCCGGAGCGAGCCAAGGCGGATATGGCTTTAGTCCCTGCGTGAATGGCGGCTTGCGTGGTGGTTGACGGAATGGATCGAGCCCGAGCGGAACAGCGGATCGGATTGGCGGAGCGTGTCGGGGGCGGGTTTCGCACCGCCGGACGTCTGCTGTGCCTTGCTGCGGCGACGGCCCTTCCGGTTCAGGCGACATGGACTGTCGCCGCCCGCGCGCAGGAACAGGCCCCCCAGTCGGCGCCGCAGACCATCCAGGACACCGAGATCGAGGCGCTGCTCAAGGATTATACCCGCCCCATCCTCAAGGCGGCGGGGCTGGCCCAGCAGAACGTCGAGGTGGTGCTCATCTCCAGCCGGGCCTTCAACGCCTTCGTGGCCGATGGCCGGCGCATCTTCGTGAACACCGGCGCGCTCGTCGATTCGGTGACGCCCAACCAGATCATCGGTGTGCTCGCCCACGAGACCGGCCATATCGCCGGCGGCCACCTCGCCCGGATGCGGGAGCAGATCGCCGGCGCCCAAACCATGGCGATCGTCGCCATGCTTCTGGCGGCAGGTGGCGTCGCGGCCGGCGCGGCGAGCGGCATGAACGGCCGGGACATGGGCAACGTGGGCGCTGCCGCCATGTCGGCGCCGCAGGAGATGATCCGCCGCTCGCTGCTCTCCTATCAGCGCGGCGAGGAGTCCGCCGCCGACCGCTCGGCAGTGAAGTATCTCAATGCCACTGGCCAGTCCGCCAAGGGCATGCTGCAGACGTTCGAGCGCTTCCAGAACGACCAGCTTTTCATCAGCCAGCGCATCGATCCCTACGCCCTGAGCCATCCCATGGCCCGCGAGCGTATCGCCGCGCTCGAACAGCTGGCCAAGGCCAGCCCCTATTACGAGGTCAAGGACCCACCGGCCCTGCAGGCGCGCCACGACATGATGCGCGCTAAGCTCATCGGCTTCATGGAGCGTCCCGAGGCGGTGGCACGCCGTTACCCGCCCTCCGACGGCTCCATCGCGGCCCAGTATGCGCGCGCCATCTCGGCCTACCGCTTCGGCAATGTGGATTCGTCCATCCGCCAGATCGACGCCCTCATCGCCAAGGAGCCGTCGAACCCCTATTTCTACGAGCTCAAGGGGCAGGCGCTGCTTGAGGCCGGGCGCGCTAGCGATTCCGTCGCACCGCTCCGCAAGGCTGTGCAGATGACCAATGGCGCGCCGCTCATCCGCGCCATGCTGGGGCAGGCGCTCGTGCAGTCGGGCAACCAGACCTACACCCAGGAAGCCATCCGCGAACTGGTGCAGGCGACCCAGCGTGATCCGAATTCACCGTCCGCGTGGCGCTCGCTCGCGCTGGCCTATGGCCGTTCGGGCGATACCGCCAATGCGGACCTCGCGTCCGCACAGTCCTATTTTGCGTCCGGCGACTTCAAGCTCGGCCGGGAACTCGCGGCCCGCGCCCGGACAAAGTTTCCGCAGGGCTCGCCCGGCTGGCTCAAGGCCGACGATCTCGTGAATTTCAAACCGCCCGCATCGGCCGCCAATCAGCGCTGATGCTCAAAGACAGCCTTTCACCCAAGGAGCCCCGCATGTTCTCCCCCACGGGCCTGGCCCGAACCGGCTTTCGGCACCTCGCCGCCCGCCTTTCCGCGCTGGCGCTGGCCGCCGTGCCGGCCTTCTTCCTCGCCGCAAGCCCGGCCGCAGCCTTCACGGACGAGGAGAAGAAGGAACTCGGCGGCATCATCCGCGAGTATCTGATCCAGAACCCGGAAGTGCTCCAGGAAGCCATCTCCGTGCTGGAAAGCCGGCAGATGGTGGCCGATGCGACCCAGCGCAGCAAGGCGGTGGCCGAGCTGAAGCCGCTGCTGTTGTCGAGCCCGCGCGGCATCGTCGCCGGCAATCCGCAGGGCGACGTCACGCTGGTCGAGTTCTTCGACTACAATTGCGGCTATTGTAAAAAGGCGCTGTCGGACCTTCAGGACCTCATCAAGCAGGATCCGAAGCTGCGCGTGGTGCTGAAGGAGTTCCCGGTGCTCGGCCAGGGCTCGGTCGAGGCCGCGCAGGTGGCCGTCGCCGTGCGCATGGTGGCCCCCGAGAAGTACATGGCGTTCCATCAGGCCCTTCTCGGCGGTCGCGGCCAGGCCGATCGCGCCAAGGCGCTGGCGGCGGCGAAGGAGGTCGGCATCGACCCGGCGCTGATCCAGAAGCAGGCCACTTCGCCCGAGCTGAACGCCACCCTCGACGAGAGCATGAAGATCGCCGAGGCGCTCTCGCTCAACGGCACGCCGTCCTACGTGATCGGCGATCAGGTGGTGATCGGCGCCGTCGGCTTCGACAAGCTGAAGGCCGCCGTCGCCGACGCCCGCAGCAAGCAGACGGGCAAGTAGAAGGGGCGTCACCCGCCCGAATGCTCACGGATAGGGGCGGCCGCCTTGGCCGCCCGTTCCGCGGGCACTCTTTCCATCGGGCGCGCGCACCCCTATAAGGCTGCGACCCGGCCGACAGGAGGCCGGTGGCAGATCACGCACGGATGACAGACACCGTCCACGTCCTGAACGGGCCCAACCTCAACCTGCTCGGTACCCGCGAGCCCGGCATCTATGGCGCGGCGACGCTTGCCGATGTCGAGGCCCTGTGCCGGGCCGAGGGCGAGGCGCTGGGCTTCGACATCGTCTTCCGCCAGACCAATTCGGAAGGCGCGCTGGTGGATTTCATCCAGGCGGCCCGCGGTGCGCGGGGCATTGTCCTCAACGCCGCTGCCTACACCCACACCTCCGTCGCGCTGCGCGACGCGGTGTCCGCGGTGGGGGTGGCGACCATCGAGGTGCATTTGTCCAACGTGTTCGCACGGGAAGACTTCCGCCACCATTCCTACCTGTCGCCCGTCGTCCGCGGAGTGATCTGCGGCTTCGGACCGCAGAGCTATGTGCTGGGCCTGCGCGCCATCGCCGGCCTGCCGCAGACCCCTTAAGATCCCTCAACGCCCTCGCGCGGCCCCATGGCCGGCCAGAGCCAGGAACATCATGAAGCCCTCCAACCCTCCCATCGACACCGCCATCGTCAAGGAGATCGCCGATCTCCTCTCGGGCAGCGACCTGACCGAGATCGAGGTGGAGCACGAGGGCCTGCGCATCCGCGTGGTGCGCGCGCCCGCCCCTGTCACCATCGCCCAGGGAGCACCCTACGCCGCTCCTTATCCGGCGGCCGCCCCCGTCGCAGCGGCCGCGCCGGCTGTCGCGGCCGAGGCCCCTGCGGACCTCTCCAAGCATCCCGGCGTCGTGGCCTCCCCCATGGTGGGCACCGCCTATCTCGCCGCCGAGCCCGGCGCCGCCCCCTTCATCGAGGTGGGCGCGAGCGTGCGCGAGGGCCAGACCGTTCTCATCGTCGAGGCGATGAAGACCATGAACGCGATCCCCGCGCCGCGCTCCGGCACAGTGACGCGCATCCTCGTGGGCAACGCGCAGCCGGTGGAATACGGCGAGCCCCTGCTCATCATCGAATGAGCGCGACCGGACGAGGCAGGCCCACCCGCAGGCACCCACAAGGCACGCACCGCTGATGTTCAGAAAAATCCTCATCGCCAACCGCGGCGAGATCGCGCTGCGCATCCTGCGCGCCTGCAAGGAGCTGGGCATCGCGACGGTGGCGGTGCATTCCACCGCCGATGCCGACGCCATGCACGTGCGTCTTGCGGATGAAAGCGTGTGCATCGGCCCGCCGCCGGCCCGCGAGAGCTATCTCAACATTCCCTCGCTGCTCGCCGCCTGCGAGATCACCGGGGCGGATGCGGTGCATCCGGGCTACGGCTTCCTCGCCGAAAACGCCCGCTTCGCCGAGATTCTGGCCGATCACAACATCCATTTTATCGGACCCAAGGCGGAGCACATCCGCATCATGGGCGACAAGATCGAGGCCAAGAAGACGGCGCAGGCCCTCGGCATTCCCGTGGTGCCCGGCTCCGACGGCGGCATCCATTCGGACGAGGAGGCGCACCGCGTCGCAGCCGAAATCGGCTTTCCGGTGCTGGTGAAGGCCGCCGCTGGCGGCGGCGGGCGTGGCATGAAGGTGGCCCTCACCGCCGACGACCTGTCGCAGGCCCTCTCTACCGCCCGCACCGAGGCGAAGGCCGCCTTCGGCGACGATGCGGTCTATCTGGAGAAATACCTCGGCACCCCGCGCCACATCGAGGTGCAGGTGCTGGGCGACGGGAAGGGCCACGCCATCCATCTCGGCGAGCGCGACTGCTCGCTCCAGCGCCGCCATCAGAAGGTGTGGGAAGAGGCGCCGTCCCCCGTCATCACCGCCGCCCAGCGGGCCCAGATCGGCGAGACCTGCGCCAGCGCCATGCGCAAGCTCGGCTATCTCGGCGTCGGCACGATCGAATTCCTCTACGAGAACGGCGAGTTCTACTTCATCGAGATGAACACCCGCATCCAGGTGGAGCATCCGGTGACGGAGATGGTCACCGGCATCGACCTCATCAACGAGCAGATCCGCGTCGCCGCCGGCGAGGAGCTGACGCTGAAGCAGAGCGACGTGGTGATGGAAGGCCACGCCATCGAGTGCCGCGTGAACGCCGAGCACCC
>JAEWBL010000261.1 GCA_023391175.1 Pseudomonadota bacterium | reverse complement strand
GACCATGGCCGCGCCCCCCTTTGTGTGTTGGTGCCATTCGGCGGCAGCGCGGCGGAGAGGTCAACCCGCCTGCGCTCACACGCCACCGATCAGCCGCCCCACCGCATCCCGCCACTGGGCGATGCGGCCGGTGTGTACCTCCGGCAGCATCTGCGGCGTGAACCGGCGCTCCAGCCGCCACTGGCCGGCGAACACATCCGGCGGCGGGAAGAAGCCGCATTCCAGACCGGCCAGATAGGCGGCGCCGAGCACGGTCGTCTCCTTCTCCACCGGACGGTCCACAGGCGCGCCGAGGAGGTCGGCGAGGCGCTGCATGGTGAAGTCCGAGGCGGTCATCCCGCCATCCACGCGCAGCACGGTGTCGCCGTCCGGCCAGTCCGCGCGCATGGCGTCGATGAGGTCCACGGTCTGGAAGCAGACGCTTTCCAGCGCCGCCCGCGCCAGCTCCGCCGGTCCGGTGGCGCGGGTGAGGCCGAACAGGGCGCCGCGCACCTCCGGCCGCCAATAGGGCGCCCCGAGGCCGACGAATGCGGGGACGAGGATCACGTCCTGCTCCGCATCCGCCTGCACCGCGAGTCGGTCGCTCTCGCTGGCGGCGGAGATGATCTTCAGCCCATCGCGCAGCCATTGCACCGCCGCGCCGGCGACGAAGATGGAACCTTCCAGCGCATAGGTCCGCCGCCCGCCGATCTGGTAGGCGATGGTGGTCAGCAGCCGGCTGGAGGAGGCGACGGGCGTCGTCCCCGTGTTCAGCAAAGCGAAGCAGCCGGTGCCGTAGGTGGATTTCACCATGCCCGGCGCGAAGCACGCCTGCCCCACCATGGCCGCCTGCTGGTCTCCCGCCACGCCGCGGATGGGGATGGGGCCGCCGAACAGCGCGGGGTCGGTGGTGCCAAAGTCCGCGGCGCAGTCCTTCACCTCTGGCAGGAGCGCGCGCGGTACGCCGAACACCGCGAGGAGGTCGTCGTCCCACGCGCCGCGATGGATGTCGAAGAGCAGGGTGCGCGCGGCATTGGTGGCGTCCGTGGCATGGACGCGCCCCCCGGTGAGGCGATGGAGTAGGAAGCTGTCCACCGTGCCGAAGGCCAGCTCCCCCGTCTCCGCCCGCTCCCGCGCGCCGGGCACGGCATCGAGGATGGGGGCGATCTTGGTGGCGGAGAAATAGGGATCGAGCAGAAGGCCCGTGCGCGCGCTCACCAGCGCCCCATGGCCTTCCGCCTCCAGCTGGGCGCAGGCCTCGGCCGTGCGGCGATCCTGCCAGACGATGGCGCGGTGGATGGCGCGGCCGGTCGCGCGCTCCCACACGAGCGTCGTCTCGCGCTGGTTGGTGATGCCGATGGCAGCGATATCGGACGCCGCAGCGCCGGCCTTCGCCAGCACCGCGCGGCAGCAGCGGAGCACGGTGCCGAAGATGTCCTCCGCTTCCTGCTCGACATGGCCGGAGGCCGGGAAGTGCTGCGGCAGCTCCTCCTGCGCCAGCGCCGCGACGGAGCCGTCCTGCCGCACCAGCAGAGCGCGCGAGGAGGTGGTGCCCTGGTCGATGGCGAGAATGTAGGCGGCCACGGCGTCCTCCCTTGTTCTGTTTCAGGCGCGGCGCGCCGCCATTCTAGCCGCCATGTAGGCATCGAGCGCCGCCACCGCGTGCGGCGCGGTGCGCAGGCCGAGCTTGGACCGCCGCCACAGCACGTCGGCCGCGGTCTCGGCCCATTCCCGGTCCATCAGATAATCCACCTCGCGGGCGCACAGATGCGCGCCGAACCAGTCGCCGAGGTCGTCCTCGTCCGTGACGCCCTCCAGCAATTGGAAAGCCGACGTGCCATAGGCGCGCGCGAGCCGTGCCAGCAGCGCCGGATCGAGCGCCGGGAAAGCGCCGCGCAGGGCGCGCACCAGCGTCTCAAAGCCCTGCCGGGGGAAATCGCCACCCGGCAGGCGCGCCTTGGCGGTGAATGGCGCACCGAGATGGGGAAAGTGCGGGGAGAGCCGCGCCAGCGCCGCCTCGGCCAGCCTCCGATACGTGGTGATCTTGCCGCCGAAGACGGTGAGGAGCGGCGCGCCCTCGTCGGGCGAATCGAGGGCAAGCACATAGTCCCGCGTCGCCGACTGGGCGGCGCTCGCCCCGTCGTCATAGAGGGCGCGCACGCCGGAATAGGTCCACACCACCTGCTCGGGGGCGATGGTGGCGGCGAAATATTCGCTGGCCGCCGCACACAGATAGGCGACCTCCTCCGGCGTTGCGTGGACATCCTCCGGATGGCCGGAAAAATCGCGGTCGGTGGTGCCGATGAGGGTGAAGTCGCCCTCGTAGGGGATGGCGAAGATGATGCGCCCGTCCGCATTCTGGAAGATGTAGCAGCGGTCGTGCGCATAGAGCCGCGGCACCACGATGTGGCTGCCCTGCACGAGCCGCAGCGGCGCATGCGCCTCGCCCCGGCCGGTCTTCAGCACGTCCAGCACCTCCCCCGCCCAGGGGCCGGCCGCATCCACCAGCGCCCGCGCCTTCACCGTCTCCGGCCGACCCTCATGCTCGTTCTCGATCACCCAGAGCGCACCCTCCCGCCGCGCGCCGGTCACGCGGGTGCGCGGGCGGATGGAGGCGCCCCGGTCAGCGGCGTCGCGGGCGTTCAGCACCACCAGGCGCGCGTCCTCCACCCAGCAGTCGGAATATTCGAAGGCCCGGCCATAGCCCGGCCGCAGGGGCTGGCCAGCGCGATCGTGCCGCAGGTCCAGCGTGCGGGTGGGTGGTAGTAGGCGCCGGCCGCCGATATGGTCGTAGAGCCACAGGCCGAGCCGCAGCATCCAGGCCGGGCGCAGGCCGGGATGGTGCGGCAGCACGAAGCGCAGCGGCCAGACGATGTGAGGCGCGATGCCCCATAGCACCTCCCGCTCGGCCAGCGCCTCGCGCACCAGCCGGAACTCGTAATATTCGAGGTAGCGCAGGCCGCCATGGATCAGCTTGGTGGAGGCGGAAGAGGTGCCGGAGGCAAGATCCCCCTTCTCGAACAGCACCACGCTGAGGCCACGCCCCACGGCGTCCCGGGCGATGCCGCAGCCATTGATGCCGCCGCCGACGATGGCGAGGTCGAAGACCTGACCGCTCTCCTCCATCTCGGCCTCCCGGCGCGGAATCAGCGCGCTCGCCAGACGATGCCCGAGCCGCGTGGCAGGTCAACGGCTGCATCGCGGTTCCGTGTGGACGAGCGGGCGCCCCGCCGCCTCACACGGCGATGAGACCGCCCGCGGAGAACCCGCCGTCCACGGCGATGGTCTCGCCGGTGACGAAGGAGGACGCCCGTTCGTCCAGCAGGAAGGAGACGGCGCCGCAGACCTCCTGCGGCGTGCCCGTGCGGCGGAGCGGCAGGGTTTTCAGCCACGCGGCGCGGGTCTCGGTGGTGAGCAGTTCGCGCACCAGCGGCGTCTCGATGGGGCCGGGCGCTACCGCATTCACGCGGATGCCCAGGGGCGCAAACTCCACCGCGAGGATCTTCGTCAGCGTGACCACGCCGCCCTTGGAGGCGCCATAGGCGGAACGGCCGAGATTGCCGCGCAGGCCGGAAATGGAGGCGATGTTGACGATGGAGCCGCCGCCCGTCTCCCGCATGGCCTTCGCGGCCTCCCGCGCGACGACGAAGCTGCCGACGAGGTTGATGTCGAGCACCTTGCGGAACAGTTCCACCGTCGTGTCGAAGGCGGGAATGTCACGGGCGATACCGGCCGAGTTCACCACGCCTCTGAGCGGGCCGAAGTCCGCCGCCGTGCGCGCCACGGCCGCCGCCACCGCGCTTTCGTCGGTGATGTCCACCGTCTCGAACCGCACCCGCTCCCCGTGGGGGGCGAGGTGCTCCCGCGCCTTGGCGATGCTGTCGGCGGCAAGGTCCAGCGCGACGACGCGCCAGCCCTCGCCAAGCAGGGTTTCCACCACAGCAAGACCGATGCCGGATGCGCCTCCGGTGACGATGACGCTGCCCTTCATGCCCTCCCCCGTCACAGCCCGATCAACCCGCCGGCGGTGAAGCCGCCATCCACGCTGATGGTCTGGCCGGTGACGTAGGACGATTTTTCGGGATCCAGCAGAAAGGCGATGGTGCCCGCCATCTCCTTCGGCTGCGCATAGCGGTTGAGCGGCACGCGGGCGAGCCATGCGGCGCGGGCCTGTTCTGTGTGGACCGCCTGAACCAGCGGGGTATCCACCGGCCCCGGCGCGATGGCGTTGACGCGGATGCCGAGGGCCGCGAACTCCACCGCGAGGATCTTGGTGAGCACCACCACCGCGCCCTTGGACGAGCCGTAGGCGGCGCGGCCGAGATTGCCCTGGATGCCCGAGACGGAGGCAATGTTGACGATGGAGCCGGCGCTGCGCGCCTGCATCACCTTCGCCGCCTCACGCGCCACGAGAAAAGTGCCGATGACGTTCACGTCGAGGATCTGGCGGAAGATGTCGGCGGACGTGTCGAGGGCGGGGATGTCGCGAGCGATGCCGGCGGAGTTCACCACGCCCCACAGCGGCCCGAACCCGCTCTCCGTCTCGGCGACGAGCTTCACCACCTGCGCCTCGTCGGAAATGTCGGCCTGGACGACCCGCACCTTGTCGCCATGGGCGGCGAGCGCCG
>JAEWBL010000216.1 GCA_023391175.1 Pseudomonadota bacterium | reverse complement strand
TTGCGCAGGGCCATCACGCGGGCGCCGCGCTTCAGCACCAGCTTTTCCGCCACCGGCAGGCGATCGCCCTCCAGCCCGAACTCGCCCTTGAGCAGGCCGGAGAATTCGCGTCCCTCGTCGGAGAGGGCGGCGAGGCCGCGCGCGTTGTAGGCATCGGCGCGGGCATTGGTGGGGGTGAGGAGCACGGGCAGCGCGCCGTCGCGGTGGGGGCGCACGCAGGCCTCGTTCAGCGCCTCCGCCGCCTCCCGCGCGCCCCGGCCCCGGCGCAAAGCGTCGAGCATGGCGATGAAGGCGCGATCGGTCTGGCGGTGGACGAAGGTGAAGGGCACGCCCGTTACCTCCCGCCCGTCCAGCGCCTTGGCATGGAAGGCGAACGGCCCCTCGTAGCCCATGCGGCCGAGCATCTCCTGCTCGGCATAGGGCACCACGGGGGGAAGCTGGAGGAAATCGCCCACCAGCACCATCTGCACCCCGCCGAAGGGCTCGGAATTGTCGCGGGCGATGCGCAGCGAGATGTCCACCGCGTCGAGCAGATCCGCCCGCACCATGGAGATTTCGTCGATCACCACCCGGTCGAGCTTCTTGAGCAGGCGCCGCACCTGGGCGCGGGGCTTCACCTCGTCCGGGTTCTGAAGCCGGGGCGGAATGCCGAAGAAGGAATGGATGGTCTGCCCGCCCGCCTGCAGCGCCGCGACGCCGGTGGGCGCGAGCACCACCTGCCGGCCGCGCGGGGCTTTCCTCAGTTCGTGCAGGAAGGTGGTCTTGCCCGTGCCCGCGCCGCCCAGCACCATGATGAGCGGGGCCTTCGCCTCGATGGCGGCGAGCGCCCGCCCGGCGGCATCCGCGCCGGGGGTGTCGGCTGGTACGGGCAGATCGCTCACGAGGTGCGGTCGCTCACGAGATCAGGCCCGCCTCGCGGGCGAGGTCGATGAGGGGGCGCTGGGGCCGCGCGCCCATCTGGCCGATGATCTCCCCCGCCGCCAGCGCGCCGAGACGCAGCGAGGTGGCCGGGTCGAGGCCGCGGGTATAGCCGGTGAGGAAGCCGGCGGCGAAGAGGTCGCCTGCGCCGGTGGTGTCCAGCACCCGCTCCACCGGATGGGCCGGCACGCTCACCACCGCCTCGCGGGTGACGAAGGAGGCGCCCTTCTCCGAGCGCGTCACCACCGCCTCCTTCGCATCCTTGCGCAGGGCGACGAGGGCGGCGTCGAAATCGGCGGTCTCGTAGAGCGACTTCAGCTCGCCCTCGTTGCAGAACACGAGGTCCACCGTGCCGGAGATGATGAGGGTCTTGAACTCCGCCCGGTAGCGGTCCACGCAGAAGGTGTCGGAGAGGGAGAGCGCCACCTTGCGGCCGGCATTATGGGCGATGCGGGCGGCGTGCAGGAAGGCGCCCTTCGCCTCCGGCGGGTCCCACAGATAGCCTTCGAGATAGGTGACGGCCGCGCTCTCCACCATGGCCGGGTCGATGTCGGTGGCCTTGAGGTGCTGCGCGGCACCGAGATAGGTGTTCATGGTGCGCTCGCCGTCCGGCGTCACCAGGATGAGGCAGCGCGCGGTGGCCGGGCCATCGGCGGCGGCCGGGGTGCCATAGGCGACGCCGGCAGCGCGGATGTCGTGGCCGAACACGGTGCCGAGCCCGTCGTCCCTCACCTTGCCGATGAAGCCGGCCCTGCCGCCCAGCGAGGCGACGCCCGCCGCGGTGTTCGCCGCCGAGCCGCCGGACGCCTCGGTGCCCGGCCCCATGGCGGCGTAGACGGCTTCCGCCCGCGCCTCATCGATGAGCGCCATGCCGCCCTTGGCCATGCCGTTCTGCGCGAGGAAGTCCTCCTCCGCGCGGGAGAGGACATCGACGATGGCGTTGCCGATGGCGAGGACGTCGAGGGGAGCTGTCACGGCAAATTCTCCGATGGGAGGTCTCCGGAAGATTCGGCGAGGGGTAGCACCCGACCCAGTGCGGTGCAATCGCCGCGCCCGGCGCCGTCGCCTACCCCTTAACCTTTTCGCAAGGAATGCCGCCCCCGCCGCGTGGCCGCGCGCCTTCGCACTTGCAACGCGGGCGGCGTTCTGAACAATTCCACCTGTTTGCTCACAGAAGGAGCCTGCCCGCAGCAGGGGCGGGAGCGCACGTTGCGGAGCGTCACGAGACGTGATGCGGCGCGGCGGCGCCCCGGTGCTAAAGGCAGGCTCGACGACGTACCGCTGGGGCACGGGGCGTCGGGATAAACGGCGACGAGAGGGACCATGTCGCGCAGGTATTTCGGAACGGACGGCGTGCGCGGGCGCGCCAATGCCTCGCTCACGGCGGATCTGGCGCTGCGGGTGGGCATGGCGGCGGGGCTGGTGTTCCAGCGCGGCGACTATCGCCACCGGGTGGTCATCGGCAAGGACACGCGGCTGTCCGGCTACATGATCGAGAACGCGCTGGTGGCCGGCTTCACCTCGGTGGGCATGGACGTGCTGCTGCTCGGCCCCATGCCGACGCCGGCGGTGGGCATGCTCACCCGCTCCATGCGCGCCGACCTCGGCGTGATGATCTCGGCCTCGCACAATCCGTTCGACGACAACGGCATCAAGCTGTTCGGCCCGGACGGCTTCAAGCTTTCCGACGAGGTGGAGCGCGAGATCGAGGAGCTGAGCGACGAGGACCTCGCCAAGCGCCTCGCCAAGCCCGCCGAGATCGGCCGCGCCCGGCGGCTGGAGGGCGTGCACGCCCGCTACATCGAATATGCCAAGCGCACCCTGCCGCGGAACCAGTCGTTCGAGGGCATCCGCGTGGTGGTGGACTGCGCCCACGGCGCCGGCTACCGCGTGGCCCCGGAGGCCCTGTGGGAGCTGGGCGCGGAGGTGATCTCCATCGGCGTCGAGCCGGATGGCATGAACATCAACCGGGACGTGGGCTCCACCTCCCCCGCCGCCCTCGCCGCCAAGGTGCGCGAAGTGCGCGCGGACATCGGCATCGCCCTCGACGGTGACGCCGACCGGGTGATGATCGTGGACGAGAAGGGCCACACGGTGGACGGCGACCAGCTCATGGCCGTCATCGCCGAGAGCTTCAAGGAGGACGGCCGCCTCGCCCGCGACGGGCTGGTGGCCACCGTCATGTCCAACCTCGGGCTGGAGCGGCATCTCGCCGGCGAGGGCATCACCCTGGCCCGCACCGGGGTGGGCGACCGCTACGTGCTGGAGCGCATGCGCGCCGATGGCTACAACGTGGGCGGCGAGCAGTCCGGCCACATCATCCTGTCCGACTATTCCACCACCGGCGACGGCCTCGTCGCGGCGCTGCAGGTGCTGGCGGTGGTGGCGCGGCAGGAGAAGCCCGTCTCCGAGGTCTGCCACCGGTTCGATCCGCTGCCGCAGATTCTCAAGAACGTGCGCTACCGCGACGGTGCGCCGCTGGAGAACGAGAAGGTGAAGGTCGCCATCGCCGATGCCGAGCGCCGCCTCTCCAACCACGGCCGCCTGCTCATCCGCCCCTCGGGCACCGAACCGGTCATCCGGGTGATGGGCGAGGGCGACGACCGCGATCTGGTGGAGACGGTCGTGGACGAGGTGATCGACGCCCTCCAGCGCGCCGCCGCCTGAACGTCGAAGGGCGCCACGCGGCGCCCTTCTCCCTTGCAACCATTGTCATCTCAAGTCCCCGCCCCCCGGCCTCACCGGAGGGCGAAGGCGGCGCCCCTCAGGCGCCGGGCTGGCGCACCACGCGCAGGTAGGGCTTCACGGTCTTCCAGCCGTCCGGGAACTTCTCCTTGGCGGCGTCGTCCGAGAGCGAGGGGACGATGATGACATCGTCGCCCTGCTTCCAGTCCACCGGGGTGGCCACCGAGTGCTTGGCGGTGAGCTGGAGACTGTCCACCACGCGCAGGATTTCCGCGAAGTTGCGGCCGGTGGAGGCCGGGTAGGTGAGCGACAGCTTCAGCTTCTTGTCCGGGCCGATGATGAACACCGAGCGGACGGTGAGCGTGTCGTTCGCATTGGGGTGGATGAGGTCGTAGAGGTCGGAGACCTTGCGGTCGGAATCCGCGATCAGCGGGAAGTTCAGGGTGGCGCCGGTGGCGTCCTTGATGTCGCCCACCCAGGCCGGATGGTTGTCGATGGCATCCACCGACAGGCCGAGCAGCTTGACGCCGCGCTTGTCGAACTCCGGCTTCAGGTGGGACGCCTGGCCCAGCTCCGTGGTGCAGACCGGGGTGAAGTTCTTGGGGTGCGAAAACAGGATGCCCCAGCTGTCGCCGAGCCATTCATGAAACTTGATGGGGCCTTCGGTGGTCACGGCCTCGAAATCCGGAACCACATCGCCCAGTCGCAGCGTCGCCATGGTGACCTCCAATAAACATCGAAAAACTGTATATCTTTAGATTATACTACAACTTCGATGCATTTAAAGCGGATTCACGCCCCGTTCGGGCGCGCAGTCCGTATCCGCATGGACCGCGCCGTTCATCACACGTCAGCCTTTGTATGCTCTTGTCGGAGCTTGGCCGGACGAAGCCGATACGCGCCGCGACCAGCGGTCCAAGACGGAGGAAGCATCCATGAAACGCATCCTGGCGGCGGCCCTCGCAGCCGTCCTTCCCCTCCAGAATGCCGGGCCCGCCATGGCCTGCACGGCGGTGAACGTGGTCGCGGCAGACAAGACCGTGATCGCCGGGCGCACCATGGAATGGGCGTTCGACATGAAGTGGACGCTCAAGAGCATCCCCAAGGGCACCACCCTCACCTTGACCGCCCCGGCGGACCTCGGC
>JAEWBL010000097.1 GCA_023391175.1 Pseudomonadota bacterium | reverse complement strand
ACACCAACGTGTCCGTGGGCACCATCTATTCCATCATGCCCTATGACGCTTCGGCAGTCGCCAAGCCCGAGGACGCGGTGATGCGGCCGGGCTCGGCGCAGGTCGCGGCGGGCTTCCTCGCCTATGGCCCGGCGACCATCCTGGTCGCCACCTTCGGCGCGGGCACGCAGGTGTTCGTGCACGACCGCCGCACGGGCGAGTTCCTGCTGGCGCGCACCGACGTGGAGATCCCCGCCGAGACCAAGGAATACGGCATCAACCAGTCCAACGTCCGGCACTGGGATGCGCCGATGCAGCGCTATCTCGCGGACTGCCTCGCCGGCAAGGAAGGCCCGCGCGGCAAGGACTTCAACATGCGCTGGGTCGGCTCCATGGTGGCCGACGCCTTCCGCATCTTCACCCGCGGCGGCGTCTATGTGTACCCGCGCGACAAGCGCAAGGGCTACGACAACGGCCGTCTGCGCCTGATCTACGAGGCCTTCCCGCTCGCCTTCCTGGTGGAGCAGGCCAAGGGCGGCGCCACCGACGGCATGACGCGGATCCTCGACATCCAGCCCCACCATATCCACCAGCGCATCCCGCTGGTGTTCGGCTCCAAGGCCGAGGTCGAGGCCATCGCCTCCTATTACTGACGCGCGCATCCCGCCTGCCGTCGGCGTGCGGGACAGCTTGACCTTCCCCGGAAAAAAACGTTCGATCGTTTCCTTCAGGCGCAGCCGCCGGCAGAGCGGCACCGAGGGAGGTGACGATGCTCGTTCCGGCCGATGACTATGCGGGGCTCGTGCGCGCCTTTTCCTGGCAGGTGCCGGCCCGCTTCAACATGGGCGTTGCCTGCGCCGACGCCCATGCGGACGGCTCGGGCAAGCCGGCGCTGATCTTCGTGGAGGAGACGGGCGCTGTCCGCTCCTACAGCTTCGACGAGCTGACAGCCCTCACCAACCGCTTCGCCAACGTGCTGGTGGCCAAGGGGCTCCAGCGCGGCGACCGCGTGGCGGTGTTCCTGCCGCAGGCGCCGGAGACGGCCATCGCCCATATCGCCGCCTTCAAGGCGGGGATGATCTCGGTGCCGCTGTTCACCCTGTTCGGCGACGAGGCGCTGGAATTCCGCCTCGCCGCCTCGGGCGCCAAGGTGCTGGTGACGGACCTTTCCGGCCTCGCCAAGATCATGCGGGTGAAGGACCACCTGCCCGACCTCGCCCACGTCTTCGTCATCGGCCCGGACGCGGGCGGCGCCGCCTCCTTCGACGCAGCGCTGGCGCAGGGCTCGGACCGCTTCACGCCGGTGGATACGGGGCCGGACGATCCCGGCATCATCATCTTCACATCCGGCACCACCGGAAACCCGAAGGGTGCGCTGCACGGCCACCGGGTGCTGCTGGGGCACCTGCCCTGCATCGAGTTCGTCCATCAATACATGCCGCAGCCCGGCGACCTGCACTGGACCCCGGCCGACTGGGCCTGGATCGGCGGCCTGTTCGACGTGCTTTTCCCCTCGCTCTATTTCGGCGTGCCGGTGCTCGCCCACCGGGCGAAGAAGTTCGATCCCGACGCCGCCATGGCGCTGATGGCGGACCACCATGTGCGCAACGTGTTCCTGCCGCCCACCGCGCTGAAGCTACTGCGGCAGGCGGACGTGCGGCATAGCGGCCTGAAACTGCGTTCCCTCCTCACCGGCGGCGAAACGCTGGGGGCGGAGCTGGGCGCCTTCGTACAGGAGCGGCTAGGGGTGGAGGCGCGGGAAATCTACGGCCAGACCGAGTGCAATCTGGTGGTCGGCTCCAATTCCAGCTTCTTCCCCATCCGTCCCGGCTCCATGGGCAAGGCCATCCCCGGCCATGACGTGCGCATCGTGGACGACGCGGGCGTCGAGCTTCCCCGCGACACGGAAGGCCACATCGCCATCCGCCGCGGCGATCCGGTGATGATGCTGGAATACTGGAAGAATCCCGAGGCCACCGCGCACAAATATGCCGGCGACTTCCTCCTGACCGGCGACATGGGCCGGCAGGACGAGGACGGTTATCTCTGGTACGTGGGCCGCGCCGACGACGTGATTACCTCAGCCGGCTACCGCATCGGCCCCGGCGAGATCGAGGACTGCATTCTCAAGCATCCGGCGGTGGCACTGGTGGCGGTGGTGGGGGTGCCCGATCCCCTGCGCACCGAGGCGGTGAAGGCTTGGATCGTGCTGAAGCCGGGCGTCACCCCGTCCGAGGCGCTGTCGAAGGACATCCAGGATTTCGTGAAGACGCGGCTCTCCGCCCACGAATATCCCCGCCTCGTCGCCTTCACCGACACCCTCCCCATGACCGCCACCGGCAAGATCCTGCGCCGGGAGCTGCGCAGCCGGGGGTAGGCGGATCGCCGTCGCCCATAGTGCCGGACCGACTGCGGCGGATCGTACCTCAAAGCCGTAAGCCGGCTGTAAGCTTGGCTTCCTAGTGTCATTGCCCTACGAGGGGAGGCTTGCGGTGCGTGCCCCCATCGCTTACGGGAGGGGCTGCCTGAAATCCGTACGCTGGCCGTCGGCCGGATAGGGTGTGACATTCGACATGGGGGAGGCTCGCGGCACTCTCCCCCACGTTCCGGTAGGAACTGCGCAGGCTGTCCCCAGCGCGACCGTACCTTCGACCCGTCGTTTCGCAAGGCCGCTGGATAACGCACAAAGAATGCCGGATTCCGTGCCTGCTCCCTTCGGTTCCCCGTCTCCCCGCGGCCCCGGCGTCGTCCGGCAGAGAAGCGCCGAGCCCGAATCCGACGCGGTCGCCGGAGCGCTGCCCCCGGTGCCGCACCTGTCCGTCATCGTCCCGACCTTCAATGAGCGCGGCAATGTGGAGCGGATGCTCGCTGCCATCGACGGCGCGCTCAAGGGCGTTCCCTACGAGGTCATTTTCGTCGACGACGATTCTCCGGACGGCACGGCAGACACGGTGCGGGAGATCGGCAGCCGTGACCCGCGCATCCGCTGCATCCGCCGGGTGGGCCGACGCGGCCTTGCCGGCGCCTGCATCGAGGGGATGCTGGCCGCCCAGGCGCCCCTTGTCGCGGTCATCGACGGCGATCTCCAGCACGACGTGAACGTCCTGCGCACCATGTTCGAGCGCTCGCCCGACGCGGACCTGGTGGTGGCCAGCCGGTATGTTGAAGGTGGCAGTTCCGACGGGCTGAACCGCCGTCGCGGCGCCATGAGCCGCGCGGCCACCAGCGCGGCGCGGCGGGTCCTGGGGATCAAGACGTCGGACCCCATGAGCGGCTGCTTCCTCATCCGCCGCGCACTGGTCGAACGCCTCGCGCCCGCCCTTTCCCCCAACGGCTTCAAGATTCTCCTCGACATCATGACAGCAGGCAAGGAACCGATGCGGGTGGTGGAAGTGCCCATGGCCTTCGCCGCCCGCGACGCGGGCGACAGCAAGCTCGACAGCCGGACGGTGCTCGACTTCGTCACCCTTCTGATCTTCAAGATGAGCGGCGGCACCATCTCGCCCCGGTTCGTCTGGTTCTCGGCGGTGGGCGGGGCGGGGCTCGTGCTGCACCTGCTGATGCTGAAGGGCGCGCTCATCCTCGGCCTTGGCTTCGCCGTGGCCCAGTCCATCGCGACCATCGGCGCCATGACGTCGAACTTCGCCATGAACAACGTCTTCACCTACCGCGACCGGCGCGTGCGCGGCCTCGCCATGCTCCCGGCCCTGCTCAAGTTCTACCTCATCTGCGGTGCCGGCGCGGTGGCCAATGTGGGCGTCGCCAGCTGGGTGTTCGAGGGCGGATGGCGCTGGTGGCTCGCCGGTGTGGCAGGCTCCATCATCGGCGCGGTCTGGAACTTCGCCATGACCTCCCTGTTCGTCTGGGGACCGTCGAAGTGAGCGTGTCCTCGCCAGGTCTCGCAGGGCCTGTCGCGGGGGAGCGGCGGGCCGGCCTGCGGGCGCTTCAGGCGCGGGTTTCGCCGGCCCTCGCCCTTGGCGCGGTGCTGATC
>JAEWBL010000060.1 GCA_023391175.1 Pseudomonadota bacterium | reverse complement strand
ATCCTGATGGACGAGCCGCTTTCGGCCCTCGACAAGCAATTGCGCGAGACGATGCAGATCGAACTCAAGCATCTGCACCGCAAGCTGGCCGCCACCATCATCTACGTGACGCACGACCAGCGCGAGGCGCTGACCATGAGCGACCGTATCGCCATCATGAACAAGGGGCGCATCGTCCAGGTCGATGCGCCGGAGCGGCTGCACGATCATCCGGTGGATTCCTTCGTGGCGGGCTTCATCGGCGAGGCGACGCTCCTGCCGGTGTCGCGCATCGACGACAATAGCGTCGAGCTGGGCGGCACGCGGATCGTCTCGGGGCGGCCGATCCCGCACAATCTCAAACTCTTCCTCGCCATCCACTCGGAGAAGCTCACGGTGGTGCAGGATGGCGCGGACACCTCTGCGAACATCCTCACCGGCACCGTTTCGGAAGCGCTCTATCAGGGCGAGAGCGTGCGCATGTTCGTGGATCTGGACCACGGCGCGCGGCTGAGCCTGAGGGTGCCCAGCAATCACGAAAACCGCTCCCGGATGAAGGCGCCGGGCGAACGCATCGCCGTCCGCCTGCATCCCGACGACACCATCGTGGTGCCTCAGGCGCCCTGACTTCCCCGCTCCCGAATGCGAGATTCACAAGGAAAGCGTAAGATGAAGCTCTCTCAGTTCAAGGTCCTGACGTTCGACGTGGTCGGCACGCTCATCGACTTCGAGACGGGTGTCCTGAACGCCGTGCGCGCACTGGGCGGCCCGAAGGCCGCGGCCGCCAGCGACGACGACATCTTCGAGCCCTACAAGCGCGGCCGCGACAAGTTCTATGGCCGGTCTTCCTTTGCCATGAAGGACGTGTATCTGTCCCTCGCGGCGGAACGCGGCTTCAACGACGATGAGGCCACCGCCGAGGCCTTCCAGCTCGCCGTGCTGCGCTGGCCGGCGTTCGCGGATTCGGTGGACGCCCTGCGGCGGCTGCGCAAGAATTTCCGCCTCGTCGCCATGACCAATGCCGACCGCACCGCCTTCTCGGCCTATTCGGCGACGCTCGAAAACCCCTTCCACGACAGCGTGACCTGCGACGAGACCGGCTGCGCCAAGCCCGATCCGCGCTTCTTCGCCTTCAACAAGGGCCGCCAGTCCGCCCACGGCTTCCGCCAGTCGGAGATCCTGCATGTGGCGCAGAGCCAGTATCACGACATCGGCGTCGCCAAGGCCGAGGGCTACACCACCTGCTGGATCGAGCGGCGCCAGGGCCTGAAGGGCTTCGGCGGCACGCCGGACCCGAAGGTGCTGACCAAGCCGGACTTCCACTTCTCCACGCTGAAGCAGCTCGCGGATGCCGTGGATGCGGAACTCGACACCTCCCGCGCGGCAGCCTGAGCAAAAGAAGGCACGACACCATGGTCACCCCCGCGCTCGCGACCGACATTCCCTCGCTGTGGCAGGCGACGTCGGTCGCCCGGCCCACCTTCGCGAGCGCGCGGGGGAACCAGAGTTTCGACGTGGCGGTGATCGGTGGCGGCTATACCGGCCTCACCACCGCTCACTATCTGGCCAAGGCCGGCCTGTCGCCTGTGGTGCTGGAGGCCAACGGCATCGGCTGGGGTGCCAGCGGGCGCAATGGCGGCGTCGTCTCCGGCAAGTTCCGGCTGGGCTTCCGAGACATCGCCACCCGGCACGGCATCGACACCGCCCGCGCGATGCACGATCTGGGCATCGAGGTGATCGCACACGTGGGCGAGCTGATCGCGGAGCTGGGCATCGCGGGGGCGGACTACCGTCCCACCGGCTCGCTCCGCTGTGCCCACAACGCGCATACGCTGGAGCAGCTGAAGACCGAGGCGGAGTGGCTGCGCGGGGCGCTCGGCGATACGGCGATCTCCATCCTCAGCAAGGAGGAGGTCGCGGCGGAGACGGGCTCTGACGGCTTCACCGGGGGGATGCTGAACACCCATGGCGGCATCATCCATCCGCTGAACTTCGTACTGGGGCTCGCCACCGGGCTCAAGGCGGCGGGCATTTCAATCCACGAGCGCTCCCCCGTCCTGAGCCTTCGGCGCGAGGGCGCGGGCGTGGTGATCGAGACGCCCGATGCGCGCATCACCGCCCGGCAGGTGGTGATCGCCACCAATTCCTATTCCGACATCACCCCCGCCACCGCAGCCGTGCGCACCTCCATCATTCCCTTCCGCTCCGCCATGATCGCGACCGAGCCGCTGGCCGGCACGCCGAGCGCGCATCTGCTCAGCACCGGGCGGAGCTACACCGAGACGCGGCGCATGATGCGCTGGTTCCGCAAGGCCGGCGACCGCCTGCTCTATGGCGGCCGCGGCGCCTTCGGAAAGACCGACCGGCAGAGCGCCTACACCGCGTTGGAAAAGGCGATGGTGCAGCAGTTTCCGGAACTCGCGCAGGTGAAGGTGACCCACCGCTGGTCCGGCCTCGTCGCGATGACCATGGACAGCCTCCCCCATCTCGGGCGGCTCGATGACCGGATCGTCTACAGCGTGGGCTACAACGGCACCGGCGTCGCGCTCGCTTCCGGCATCGGACGGCATGTTGCAAACCTGGTGACGGGGGGCCGGCCCGACCTCGGGCTCATCACCCGGCAGCCGCTCCACCCCATTCCCTTCTATGCCCTGCGGGAGCCGGCGGTGCGGCTGGTCGCGGGCGCCTATCAATTCCTCGACGCCATCGGACGATGACGGCGAACGAGCAAGAAGCTTCCAGACGGCAAGGGCCCGAAGCGGCCAAGAGGAGAAAAGGCATGCGCTTTTCAGTCTCGATCCCGGTGATGACCGCGGCGCTGGCCCTGTCGGTGGCCACCGCCTCTGCAGAGCAGATCACCTTCGTCTCGCAGGGCGG
>JAEWBL010000638.1 GCA_023391175.1 Pseudomonadota bacterium | reverse complement strand
AGTCCGGCCCGGGCGAGGGCGGCGAAGAAGGGCAGGCGCAGCGCGCCGGCCTTCTGCTCGCGGGCGCGCGGTATTGCGAAGTAAGCGAGGAGAGGGGCCGGCAGCAGCGCCAGCATCCAGGGCCAGGCGAGCGTGATCATCGGCGCGCCCGGATATGGCGCCGCACCGCGTCGGCGAGGGCGGTGGGGGTGATGCTGCCGGCGGCCACCTGCTCCGCCGTCTCAGGCGGCATGTAGGGGGCACGGGCGAGGAAGGCTGCCTCCCGCGGGGCGAAGGGGGCGCGGCCGGTGACGAGCAGGCGGGCCCAGGCCTCGCCGGTGAGCGTCGCCTTCGCCTCGCCGGACTCGGCGCGCACCAGACGGCGCAGCACGTCGGAGGCGGCGACCGCGACGGCGTGCGTGTCCTCCGGCTCGGCGCGGCCGACTTCGGCGTCGAACATCTTCAGGGCCTTGTAGGCGAGCGTCTGCCGCCAGCGCCATTCGCGCACGGCGAGGATGATGGCGACCAGCACCACCAGCCCGGCGAGGATGTACCAGCCCGGCGCCAGCGGAAAGAACGGCACGTCGGGGGGCAGGTGGATGTCGCGCAGCGCCGCCAGCGGGTCCTCGGCCGAGCCCGGCACGGGCGGGGCGGCGGGCGGCGCTCCGTTGAGGAAATCCGGCGTCTGGAAATTGGGTGGCGTCGCCGTGCCGGGCGGCGGAATGAGGGTCGTCGGGCCGGTGCTGGCCGCTGGAACGGACGTGTCGGGCGCGAGTGCGGGGCTGGTCATCGCGTCCCCGTCCGTCCTGTGCCGGGCGCGATGGCCCCGGCTGCGCCGGCCCGGGCCGAGACCGCCGCCTGCCGCATCCGCTCGGGGTTGAGGATCTCCGCCGGGTCGCAGCCGGTTTCGAGGTCCATCAGGGTGAGGCCACGCTCGCGGCACAGCCGCTCCAGCGCGCCGCGCCGTTCGACAAAGCGGCGGGCATAGCCGTCGCGCTGCGCCGTGCGGCTGTCGTCGAGCCGGGCGACCGACACCCCGTCGGTGACGGGGAAGACGCCGCCGGAGGGCATCTGCGTCTCCAGCCGGTCATAGACGAACAGGCAGGTGACGTGCCCGTCCAGAGCGATGCGGCCGAGTTCGCGGGCGGCGTGCTCGTCGAGGTCGGCGAAATCGGAGACGAGGAAGATCAGCGTTCCGGGCTTCACCAGCGGCCGCAGCCGCGCCAGCGCCTCGCCCAGGGTCGGCTCCGAGCCGGGCGGGCCGAGGCGCTCGGCGGTGGCGTCGGCGATGGAGCGCACGAAGGCGAGGATGCGCCGGCGGGTGCGCTCGGCACGCAGCGCGATGATGCCGGAGGGCGCCAGCACCAGCCCGCCCACCCGGTCGCCGCCGCCGATGCCGATCCAGGCCAGCACGGCCGCCGCCTTGGCCGCCAGCACGGACTTGAAGCAGTCGCGGGTGCCGAAGCGCATGGAGGCGCGCGTATCCACCAGCACCAGCACCGGGCGCTCGCGCTCTTCCTGGAACAGCTTGGTGTGCGGCGTGCCGGTGCGGGCCGTCACCCGCCAGTCGATGGTGCGCACGTCGTCGCCGGGATGGTAGACGCGCACCTCGTCGAACTCCATGCCGCGGCCGCGGAAGGAGGAGCTGTGGCCCCCGTAGAGCTGGCTGCTGACGCGCTTGCCGCCCGAAAAGCCGCCCTGGACGCGCGGACGCGCCGCCACCAGGTCGGCGAGGCGGGCAACGACGCCCCGGAGCGGATCGCGCTCGGCCATGGAGTGTGTCGCCTCAGCCCACCGGCACGCGGGCGAGCAGCAGGTCGATGAAGTCGTCGCTGGTCACGCCGTCGGCCTCGGCCTCGAAGGTCATCAGCACGCGATGGCGCAGCACGGGCTTGGCGATGGCCTGCACGTCCTCGGGAATCACATAGTCGCGCTTGCGCCGCCAGGCGTGGGCGCGGGCGCAGCGGTCGAGGGCGATGGTGCCGCGCGGGCTGGCGCCGAAGCCGACCAGGCCCTGGAGATCCGCGCCGTAAAGCTCGGGGCGGCGCGTCGCCTGCACGAGCTGGAGCAGATATTCCTCCACCTGCTCCGCCATGTGGACGGCCAGCACCTCGCGACGGGCGGCGAACACCACCTCCTGCGGCAGCGGCGCGCCGAAATCCGGCGACTCGCCGCGCGCCTCGCCGCGCACGAGGCGCAGAATCTGGCGCTCGGCGTCGAGATCCGGGAAGTCGATGCGCACATGCAGCAGGAAGCGGTCGAGCTGCGCCTCGGGCAGGGGATAGGTTCCTTCCTGCTCGATGGGGTTCTGGGTCGCCATGACCATGAAGAGCGGGGGCAGGCGGCGGGTGGTGCGCCCCACCGTCACCTGACGCTCCGCCATGGCTTCCAGCAGCGCCGACTGCACCTTGGCGGGGGCGCGGTTGATCTCGTCCGCCAGGATGAAATTGTGGAACACCGGCCCTTCCTGGAACTGGAAGCTGCCATCCTCCGGCCGGTAGATGTCGGTGCCGGTGAGGTCGGAGGGCAGAAGGTCCGGCGTGAACTGGATGCGCTGGTCGGTGAGGTCGATGGCATGGGCCAGCGCCTTGATGGCCTTGGTCTTGGCAAGGCCCGGCGCGCCCTCCACCAGAAGGTGGCCATCGGCGAGCACGGCGATGAGCAGCAGCTCCACGAAGGCCGGCTGCCCGAGGATGCAGGCATTCATGTAGACCGAGAGGTCGTCGAAGGCGCGGGCGAGGCTGGTGCGGTCGATGACCGGGGGGCGCGGCCGGGCGGAGGAGGCGGCGGGCGGCTCCCGGCGCGCGGCATCGAGGAAGGACGCGTCTCGGCTCGTGCTCATCTCTTGCTCGCGCTCGACA
>JAEWBL010000673.1 GCA_023391175.1 Pseudomonadota bacterium | reverse complement strand
GTGGTCGGCGGCGCGGTCGGCGCGGTCGGCGGTGCCGTGGGCGGCGTCATCGGCGTCAAGTGACGGCACGTCCCAGCCATTCCGGCTGAGTGATTGAAAGGCCGGCGCAGGCAGTCCCTGCGCCGGCTTTTTTTTCGTTGGGTCAGGCCGATTCGCCGTATCCGCCCCGCGGCCAGAAGGGCAGGCGCGCCAGCCCGTTGAGCAAGTAGGCATACATGGCTTGTCCCGGCGCCACGGCGCTGATGAGCACCGAGAGGACGGCGGTCGCGATGAACAGCGGCAGCACCCCGCCGGCGGCGCCCCGCAGCGAGCGATGGCGCGGCTCCACGTCCAGATAGCGGATGGCGATGGTGAGCACGGCCAGCATGGTCATGTTGCCGGCGTAAACGAGAACAGCCGGCGTCAGCCCGCCATAACGACCCACCAGCCCCGACGAGAACGGCACGGTGGTGACGAAGAACAGGAACAGCAGGGCGAGGCGCACCGTGTGCCGATCGACCGTCTCGCTGGTGGGCCGGATTTCGATGCCGCTGCGCCAGAAGGCGCCAAGCACGAAGAACGAAATCACATAGGTCAGCGTCTGATGCGACAGCGACAGGAGATGCGCCGTCAGCTCCGCTGCCGAGGTGAGCGCAAGGTTGTCGGGCAGGCGGATGTCCAGCACCAGAAGCGTCATGGCGAAGGCAAAGATGCCGTCGCTCAGGGCATCCACGCGCGCCTTGGGGAAACGCCCGCGCTGGAAGCGGGGACGAGCCGCCGGGCCTGCGGCGGGGTCTGCGGTGGATTGCGGTTCGGCGCTCATGATGCCTGGGCTCGACGCGGCAGCGGGGCGCCGCCGCGTCAGCTTAAGCCGGAGCGGGCCGCTGTCACCCCGAGATGGAGCCCACCGCACGCTTCAGCATCACCTTGGCCAGCTGAGCGCGATATTCCGCGCTGCCGTGGAGATCGCTCATGAGGTTGGACGGGTCGAGCGCGAGGCCGGAGATCGCGCCCACCGTGAAATCGGAGCCGAGGATGTCCCCCGCCTCGGTCCACAGAAAGACGCCGGACTGCCCGGCCCCCGTCACCGCCACCCGCACCTCGGCCGCCGTCTTCGCCACGAACACGCCGGCCATGGCGTAGCGCGAGGCGGGGTTGCGGAACTTGGCGTAGGCTGCCTTCTCCACCTTGGGGAAGTCCACGCGGGTGATGATCTCCCCCTCCTCCAGCGCCGTCTCGAACAGGCCCCGGAAGAAATCGGACGCGCCGATGGAGCGGCGGTCGGTGACCACGGTGGCGTTCAGGGCGAGCACGGCGGCGGGATAGTCGGCGGTCGGGTCGTCATTGGCCAGCGAGCCGCCGATGGTGCCCCGGTTGCGCACCGCCACGTCGCCGATCATGCCGGCAAGATCCGCGACGGCCGGAATGGCGGCCCGCACCACGTCCGAGGCGGCGACCGCCGCATGGCGCGTCATGGCACCGATGGAGACGCCTTCCGTGGTGGCGCAGATGCCGGAGAGTTCCGGAATGCGGGAGAGGTCCACCAGCGCGGTGGGCTGGGCCAGGCGCTGCTTCAAAGTCGGCAGCAGAGTCTGCCCGCCGGCCAGCGCCTTGGCCTCCGGATCGGCGGAGAGCAGCGCGGCGGCGGCGGCGATGGCGTCGGGACGCTGATAGTCGAAGGCGTACATGGCGTCCTCCTATTCCGCAGCAAGACGAGACGCGCGAGCCTGCGCGATGGCCCACACCCGGGACGGCGTGGCGGGCATGGGCACGTCCTCGGTGCCGAGCGCATTGGTCAGCGCGTTGATGACGGCGGGTGGCGCGCCGATGGCCCCGGCCTCGCCGCAGCCCTTGATGCCGAGGGGATTGGAGGGGCAGCGGGTCTGCGTCATGCCCACGGTGAAGGAAGGCAGGTCGCCGGCGCGGGGCATGGTGTAGTCCATGTAGGAGCCGGTCACGAGCTGGCCGTCCGCGTCATAGGTGACGCCTTCCATCAGCGCCTGGCCGATGCCCTGCCCGATGCCGCCGTGGACCTGACCCTCGACGATCATCGGATTGATGATCTCGCCGAAATCGTCGATGGCGACGAAGGACTTGATTTCGACGACGCCGGTCTCCGGGTCCACCTCCAGTTCGCAGATGTGGCAGCCGGCGGGGAAGGTGAAGTTCGTGGGGTCGTAGAACGCTCCCTCCTTCAGGCCCGGCTCGATCTCGGAGGTCGGGAATTTGTGCGCCACATAGGCGTTGAGCGCCACCTCGGCGAAGGCGAGCGAGCGGTCGGTGCCGGCAACGGTGAACTTGCCGTCCTTGAACTCGATGTCCCCTTCGGAGGCCTCCAGCATGTGGGCGGCGATCTTCTTCGCCTTGGCCTCCACCTTGTCGAGCGCCTTCACGATGGCCGACATGCCCACCGCGCCGGAGCGCGAACCATAGGTGCCCATGCCGAACTGCACCTTGTCGGTGTCGCCATGGACGACGCTCACCTGATCGATGGGGATGCCAAGGCGGGCGGAGACGAGCTGGGCGAAGGTGGTCTCATGCCCCTGCCCGTGGCTGTGCGAGCCGGTGAGCACCTCCACGTTGCCGGTGGGGTTCACGCGCACTTCCGCGCTTTCCCAGAGGCCGACGCCAGCGCCCAGCGAACCCACCGCCGCCGATGGGGCGATGCCGCAGGCCTCGATATAAGCGGAAAGGCCGATGCCCCTGAGCTTGCCGTTGCGCTCGGACTCCGCGCGGCGGGCCGGGAAACCCTTGTAGTCCGCCACCTCCAGCGCCTTGTCGAGGGAGGCGACATAATCGCCCGCGTCGTAGCACATGATGACGGGCGTCTGGTGCGGAAAGGACTTGATGAAGTTGCGGCGGCGGAACTCGGCCGGGTCCTCCCCCCGCTCGCGCGCCGCCTTCTCCACGATGCGCTCCAGCAGGAACGTCGCCTCCGGCCGTCCGGCGCCGCGATAGGCGTCCACCGGGGCGGTGGTGGTGTAGATGGCATCCACCTCGCAATAGATGGCGGGGATGGCGTACTGGCCCGACAGCAGCGTGGCGTAGAGATAGGTGGGGATGGAGGAGGCGAAGGTGGAGAGATAGGCGCCCATGTTGGCGCGCGTCTTGATGCGGAAGCCGATGATGTGGCCGGCCTCGTCCATCGCCAGTTCGGCGTGCGTGATGTGGTCGCGTCCGTGGGCGTCGGAGAGGAAGGCCTCCGAGCGGTCGCCCGTCCACTTCACCGGCCGGCCCACCTTCTTCGCCGCCCAGGCGCAGACGGTCTCCTCCGCATAGATGAAGATCTTGGAGCCAAAGCCGCCGCCCACGTCCGGGGCGATGACGCGCAGCTTGTTCTCCGGCGCGATGCCGACGAAGGCGGAGAGCACGAGGCGGGCGACGTGCGGGTTCTGGCTGGTGGTCCAGAGGGTATAGGCCTCGTCGCCGGAATCATATTCGCCGATGGCCGCGCGCGGCTCGATGGCGTTGGGGGCGAGGCGGTTGTTGACGATGTCGATGCTCGTCACCTTCGCCGCGCGGGCGAACGC
>JAEWBL010000568.1 GCA_023391175.1 Pseudomonadota bacterium | reverse complement strand
TTGAAGAAGCCCATCGAGGCGCGCGGCATCGTCGCCTCCGATGCCTGGCTCGACACCATTGCCGACGATCCCGGCGCATACCTGCGCCTGCGCCTGCGCAAGGAATTCGAGCGGCGGGCGGTGCTCGGCCTGATCGGGCGGGATGGAGACGCGCCATGATCCGTGCGCTTTGCCTTCTCGTCCTCCTGTCTCTGGCCGGCGGCGCCCGCGCCGAGAATTTGCGGCTGATCATCCCCGAGATGCGGCCGGTGGCGGGCGAGATGATCCCCGTCACCGTGCGCGGCGAATATGAGCGGCAGATCACGCTGGAAAAGCTGAGCTTTCCGGATTCTGCCGACTATGACTGGATGCAGCTCGCCCGCGACCAGTGGCGGACGGAGCAGGTGGAAGGGCAGGCCGTCCGCGTGTTCGAGCGCCGCATCGCGGTGTTTCCCCGCCATGCCGGTCCGCTCACCATCGGGCCGGTGACGCACCGGCTGACCGTGGTGGGCACCGATGTGCCGCGGGAGGAACTCCCGGTCACGGCGGAGCCCGTGACTGTGGCAGTGGCACCGTTTCCGGCCGAGGGGTCGATGCTCGCGGTGCGGGGCCTCACCGTCACCGACGCGCTGTCCACCGAGCCCGGTAAGCTGCGCGACGGGGAAACCCTGGTCCGCCGCGTCACCATCGAGGCGGTGGGGGCACCGTCGCATCTGGTGCCGCCGCGCCCCATTGTGCGCGCGCCCTGGCTCATCAGCTTCGCGGCGCCGGAGGCGCGCACGCAGCGCCTGACGCCGGACGGGCCGGTGACGACAGTGACATGGGAATGGCACCTGAGGCCGAGCACCGGCGACCCCGCCGTGCTTCCGGCCATCGCCATCCCCTGGTTCGACACAGGAACACGGCAGACGCGCACAGCGGAGATCCCGGCGATCCCCTTCGGCTATGCCAGCATCTATGCCGGGGTCGGCGGCACCGGGCATTTGCCGGCCGGGCAGATACGCGCCGCGGCGCTGGTCGTCGTCGGCGGGCTGATGGCGGGATGTGTGCTGGTCCTCGCAGGCCTCGGGCCGCGGCGGCGCGACGACATGCTGAGGGCGCTCGGGCGGCTCTCGCCCGTGGACCCGACCCGCATCGCCGTCCGCCGGGCGGCGCGGACCGGCGAGCCGTTCGCGTTCCGCCGCGCGGTGGAGCGCCACCTGCGCCGGTGGCGCTTACTCGGACTGCCGGTGAGCGGGCACGAGACGGCGCGCCTCGACGCGCGCCTCTACGGGCGGGGCGGCGATGCAGCGCCGTTCGACGCCAGGGCCGAGGCGAAGGTGATCTTTCGGGCCGTTGATGCGCTCAGGAGGCAGGGCGGCAGATAGGGCAGTGCATCGCCGACGATGGCGTTGCCCCCATGCCGGCGTCTTCACCGGCAAGGGGGCGCGTGCGGTTTGCTATCGAGCCCGGGCCGGCGGCCTGGAATCAGACGAGGAGGCGAGTTTGCGGCTGCGCCAGACGCAAATCATGCCCATGCCGCCGAGGACCCACGCAAGAAGCGGGTGCCAGAAGGGAAACAGCACCTCTGTCAGCAAGTGCGGTGGTGGTCCTGCCACCTGGACGGGTTGGGCGAACACCACGCCTTTCAACGAGAGTGTCCCGGGCCACAGCAGGCCCTGCATTGGCTCTCCACCCCCGGTAAACGGACGCGGCGGCGCTGCGACGGAACCATCCGAGTTGAAGAATTCGACTTCCTTGGTGCGCCTCGATGCGAGGGCGATTGCTCCCTCCCGCGTCAGGCCGAGGGCAAACTGCCCGCCGCCATTGTTGGCGAACCAGCCGTTCAGGAAGTGGCCGTCACGGTCGTATCTCTGGATGCGCGCCAATGGCATGGACGCCGTGATCGTGGTCGAGTCTGGTCCCGCGATCGCTTTCGTGTCGAAGAAGGCCGGAAGCTCCACATGGTTCAGCAGGTCGCCGGTGGCGGCCAGAAGAAAGGGGCCAAAGAAGCCGAGGCTGCCGAGGGTGAGCAGGATGGCACACCACACGTGACCGTCGCGGCCGATACGCAGTGCGTCTCTCCACCAGACCGCGAGGAAAACCAGCGGGAACACCACCATGAACCACATCTCGGACCCTCCAGCCCTGGGGAAATCACCTCTGCCGCATCCGTCCGATGGCCAGATGAAGCGGCAGGACGAGGGCTATGCCGAGCCAGTAGGCCACGGTGTTCCACGGGTTGAAGATGCGGCCCAGCAGCAGTGCGCCGGCCAAAGTGGCGCGGAAGGCGTCGAGGGTGGGCGCGTTGTAGAGGCGGAACAGCTCCGCCGCCATCGCAATGGACGCGGCCGCTACTGGCGCGACCCACCGGCGCGTCTTGTCCGTTGCGGCCCCGACGATCAGCAGCACCATGGCGCCCCACAGCACGCCCCCGCCGTAGTTGAGGAAGAAGCCCGGCAGCCCCAATGGCACGAGGCGCCAGACGAGGCCACCCACCATCACCACCAGCGCTGCGGCAAGATGGAGGCCGGCGCGGCGAAGCCTGTCCTTTCGGACCTGGGT
>JAEWBL010000543.1 GCA_023391175.1 Pseudomonadota bacterium | reverse complement strand
TCCGCCTCGCGGACGCTTTCGTCCGTGACCATCGGCGGCATCGCCGCAACGCTGGAGACGCCATTCAACAATGGCGTTCTGCAGGCGCTGTGCCTGGCGCGCGCCGTGGTGCCAACCGGCACGGTGGCGGATATCGCGCTCACCTTCAGCAACACCGTCCAGAGCTGCAATCTGGCCACGTATCGGGTGATGAACCGGGCGAGCGCTGCCGCCGGAGCCTCCGACACCGGCTCGGCGACGTTCTCGGCTGCGGCCACGGTCGGCGTGGCCGGCATGGATGTCGGTGCGGGCGGCTTCATCCTGTCCGCGGTCGCATGGGGCAACACGGTGTCGGCGCCGGCGCTGTCCGGCCTCGGCGCCGGATCGGACGCATTCCTTATGCCTGAAGCCACGGGATACGTGGCCTTCGGGTCCACGCCCCTGCAGGCGTCTGCCAGCACCGGCAACACAATGACGTGGACGTGGACCACCTCGCGCAGCGGGTCCGCTGCCGCCTCGGCTTTCTGACGCCGGCAAGCCGAGCGCATCCAACCAATTCCGATCATCGTCATCAGGGGGAGAAGAAAATGGCTGCAGTGCAGGAAACGCTGTCCGGCCCCGGGAGCACCGCGGCCTTTACCCCCAGCGCCTCGCGCCCCTGGCTGTTGGCGTGGCCTTTTTCCGCCTGGGTGCTTCCCGGTTCGTCGTGGTCCGGCTCGCTCTACCTCGAGCGCTCGCCGGGCGGGGGCGTGAACTGGGTGCCCGTCGTGGTGGGCAGCACGCAGCTCTATCTCGCCAAACGCATCGGCTGTACGCCGGCCGAGGAGAGCGAAGCCGGCGTCAGCTGGCGGTGGACCGCCGGCGCCGACTTTTCCGGCACCGCTAACGTGAGGATTTCGGCATGAGCGGGATGGCTACTCTGGCGCTGGGGCTGGCCGCTGATCTGCACGAGCGGCCTTTTGCGGACACCGGTCTCTATAATTGGAACCCCGCCTACCTGCGGCGCGCCGCCAAAGCGCTGGCTGACGTGCGTTCGGGCAAGGCGCGTGCGGTCGCCAACTACCTCGGCGACAGCGGCGTCATGGGCGTTGGGGCGGGCGATGGCGGCTCGGGCTACACTAATGCGTGGGCGCGCAGCGCGGCCTACTACCTCGCTAAGGCGATCAACGCGTTCGACCCGTCAATCCCGATCCGGCGCAGCGAGTGGTTCGGGACAAAGAACATCATGAACGTCGCCAACATCACGGCCTACGACCCACGCCTGACTTTCTCTGGCGGGGCCGCGGTCGATAACGGTGTGCGCCAGATCGTCAACGGCTACTTCATCAAGCACACTGGCGCCGGGCAGACCAATTTTGCCCCAACCGAGCAGTTCGACCGCATTCGTGTCTGGTATGGGATCGACAGCGGCTTGGGGACGTTCACGGTTGCTGTTGATGGGGGCGCGACACTGGCCACGCAGTCAACGGCGGGGAGCACAAATCTCGGCTACGTCGATGTGAACTGCACGCCCGGTACGCATACGGTCAACGTCGCCAACGCGAGCGGGAACCTTTTCCTAGTCGGCGTGGAGTGTTGGTCCTCCGGCACGGCCGATCTCATGGTCCGGAACCTCGGGTGGACCGGTGCTCAGTCCTCTCATTGGGCGCTGGCCACCTATCCTTACTCACCGAAGAACTGCCTCGATGACCTCGGCGGCGCGCTGACGATCATCAAGCTCTACCGGAACGACCAGTACAACAGCGTCACGCCCGCGACGTTCAAGACGAACATGCAGGCGATCCTCAGCGCGGTCGCGGCCTATAGCGACGTTATCCTGATCCGGGGGCATGAGCCCTACACATGGACCCTGACCAACGATGCCGGCTTCTTGCAGGTGCTCAAGGAGCTGTCAGACCAATACAAGGCGCCCCTGTTCGACATGGTGCAGCGGCAGGGAACTGGCGCCGTCGCCCTCGCGAATGGCCTCTTTAGCACCGACAACATCCACTACGGACAGATGGGCTGGGCGCAGGATGGCTTTTGGCTGGGGCGGATGATCGCCAGCCTCTGACGGCCTTTCCCATCCCCGCATTCGCGACCCCGGCGGCCGGCCTTTCATGCCTTGAGTGCGAGCCGGGCGGGTGAATCAGGTCCGGCGCAGGGCTAGGCGGGCAACTTCACCGCCAGCACAGCGAGTGCCGCGAATGCGATGCTGACAGCAATCATCGCGAAATCCTAACCGCGGCTCACGACCGCTGACAAAAACGTCGCCAGCAGCAGTGCGACCACAACGAACTCCAAGAAACCCGGCATCGCTCTACCCTCTTCACGATCGGGTGAACGACCGCAGGCGGCCGGTGGTTCCAGAGACGCTTCTTAAGCGGGGCGAGCCGGGCCGCCTACGGGCGTGCAGACCACCCGGCTCGAGTCCACCTCAGTGCTGGGGGGCTAAGGCGGACGCACTTTATTACCACAGCTGCCTTCGGGCAGCCTTTCCTTATCCCGCCACATTGACAGGTGACCCATGGAACTGCGCGGCCTGCAGTAGGCGCTGAATGCGCGCTGTCGCCCCGGACGCCGGAGCGCCAGCGCAGCGATGGCTGCGAATGCAACGGCTACCATGGGCGGAGTTGGTGACGCTATTGCAGCACCAGCCACAGCGCGCCGAAAATGATCGCGGCGGTGCCGATAACGATCCAGTCGATGCGCATGGTGGCCCCCGCAAAGATGCTCAATGAATGTGAGCACCTTGTCGCATTGCAGCGCGGGCGTCATCACCCGATCGGGGGATGCCGGACGGAGATGTCAGGGTCCCCGCCCCGGCCACCTACCCCGTGTGAAACTTGGGCCGTGGCAGGCACTGCACGCTAGCGCAACCTAAAGCAGAGCAGCAAGTTAGCCGGGCGGCAGTCTGGGGAAAGACCGCTTGGCTTCCGTCCGTCCATTCAAGGCCCTTACCGGGCGGACCCCTCCTAGTACCACGGCCGCCTTCGGGCGGCTCCCCGATTTCTTGGAGGCGAGCGGGGCGACTTGGGGGCAGACCGCCCGGCTCTATCCACCCCAGGTGGGGAGCTTGAGGTGGATGCATGTTTCTACCACGGCCGCCTCCGGGCGGCCTTTTCATTTCCACCACCTGAAAGGACCACCCGATGGCCGCGGAGAACTTCACTCCCGCTCTCGCCGCCGTGCTCGTGCACGAAGGCGGATACTCCAATCACCCGTCCGACCCCGGCGGCCCCACCATGAAGGGCGTCATCAAGCGGGTCTATGACGACTATCACCGCTCCAAGGGCCTCCCGCTGCGCGACGTGCGCGAGATCACGGACGCCGAGCTGCAGGAGATCTATAAGCGCCGCTATTGGGATCTCGTGCGCGGCGACCGTCTGCCGGCCGGCCTCGATTATGTGGTCTTCGACGGCGCGGTGAACTCCGGCCCCGCGCAGGCGACGAAGTGGCTGCAGCGCGCGCTCGGCCTGCCCGCGGACGGAGTGCTCGGCCCGTCCACCCTGGCGACCGTGGATGCCATTCAGGACGTGGACGCGATCGTCGCCGATGTGCAGGCCCGCCGGCTCGCCATGCTGAAGTCGCTGCGCACCTGGTCCGTCTTCGGGAATGGCTGGGGCCGGCGGGTCGCAGAGGTGCGCGAGCTGGGGCTTGCCCTCGCCAGCGGCTCGGTCAATCTGCCCATGCCGACGAAGACGGCGAGCGGCAAGGCCTATGTCTCCTCGGCCCGCAAGGCGCCGCCCAAGGCCATCGGCGACGCACTCGCCGGCGGCGGCGTGGTCAGCACCACCATTTCCACGGCGACGGATGCGGTGACGCCGCTGGCGGACAAGAGCGCGATCGCTGGCACGGTTCTGACCGTCCTCATGGTGCTCGGCGCCATCGCCCTGGTGGGGGGCGTCGTCTACCGGATGTGGGCCAAGAGCAAGGCCGACGCTCTCGCCGATGCGCTGGATCTCAACCCGCCGCAGCTCGGCACGGCGGCCAATGACAACCCGGCAGAGCCGGCCGAGGCGGTGGCGTGATGTTCGCCGCACTCCTCGCAACCCTGTGGTTCCTCCCCGCGGTTTCGGCCGCGGGGGGCTTTGTGGTCGCGCTGCTATTCGGCGGGGACTGGACGGAGGCGCTGCTTGCGGCCGCCACCCTCGCCGCTGCCGGGTTCGCCTTCCGCTTCCTCGGCCTCAAGGGAGCGCTGGCGGTTCTCGCCGCCGGCGCCGTTGCCATCGCCTATCGCCGCGGGGAGCGCCGTGGCGCCGCCCGCCAGATCCAGAAGGACAAGGCCAATGCCGACCGTGCTGTCCAGCGGGCGAATGAAGCTCGCGCTGATGCTGACCGCCGCAATGCCGATCCTCGCCGGCTGCGTGACGACGACGGGTTCAAACGGCGCGACTAGCGTCTATTGCGCCTCGGCGAAGCCCATGCGTTGGTCGGACAATGACACCGATAAAACCATCCGTCAGGCCAAGGCGCACAACGCTGTCGGCAAGCGGCTCTGCGGCTGGAGGTGAGCGATGACGGGGGAAGTTCCGGCGGCAGCGCGCGCGCCGAGCGGGGCCATCATCATCTCTGAACGGGCGTTGGAACTGATGGTGGTAGAGGTAGCAGAGGATGCGGCCGAGAAGGCTGTCCGAAAGGTGCTGAAGGAGATCGGCCTTTCCACCTCAGACGAAGCGCGAATCGAGGAGGCGAGGGCCGATATCGAGCATCTGCGTCGCTTCCGCCGCATGTGGAACCGTGCGGCGCTCGTGATCGGCACGGCCGTCCTGACGGTGCTGGTGGGCGGCGCCCTGACTGTGTTCTGGCTGGGCATCAAGACGCATGTGCTCAAACAGCCCTAAGGTCCGCCTGCGAACCGACGGAGATGCGGACGGCGCGTTCGTGGCACTGACTCGGCCGGGGGAGGCTGCAGACTTACCATACTGTACCTTCTACTCGTAGAACGAGCAGTTGCTGATCCCAGCCGCGTAGCGACCTCCGCAACTGGATAGCCAGCAAGGTAATCTGAACGGCTGCGTCGCGCTCGAAGTCCTCGGCAAAGCCGCTTTACCCACGAGGGCCCCCTTGCCTCAAAGTTTTGGAACGAGGGTGCAAAAGGCCTCTCGGCGCGGTTCAATCCTCAGCTCATGTATCGTTCAGGTGGTACTATGGATGGAAGGCAACCACCTAGAATCTCTGATTTTATGTCGCGCAGACCTCGTCGTGCTGTTACCATGCTGCGACGCGGAATGATCGCCGATCCCTATGACTGAGATGGCCAATGGCAATTCATAACAGTGACGCGGATCCAGAAAAGGTGCCGTCAAGAAAGGCAGCGCACCTTCTGGGAATCGATCTGGTGCGCTTTTCTGCGGCGCTGTTAGTTATGGGGTATCATCTCGGTTACAGCACTTGGGCCATCAAATCCCCTACGAGCC
>JAEWBL010000538.1 GCA_023391175.1 Pseudomonadota bacterium | reverse complement strand
ACATGGGGGTGGGCGCCTCGGCGTCGGTCTCCATCGTCAAGGACGGGGTGCTGTGGGGCCTCGTCGCCTGCCACAACCGCACGCCGCGCCGCCTGCCTTATGAACTGCGCATGGCCTGCCAGTCGCTGGCCTTCAACCTCGCCCGCCAGATCCGCACCCGCGAGGAGGCGACGCAGTATCGCGACCGCATCCGGCTGCGCGGCGCCGAGGATGCCCTCGCCGACTATCTTTCCGCCGATGCGCCGGTGGAGGACGTGCTCGCCCGTCACGGCGACGACCTGCGCCGGGCGCTGGGCGCCGACGGCTTCGCCGTGGTGGAGGCCGACCGCATCCGCGCCAGCGGCCGCTGCCCGGACGAGGCGGCACTCCGGCGCATCGCCCGCTGGGTGGAAGGAAAGGCCCAGGCGCGCGCTTTCAGCACCCCGTCCCTCTCCGCCCTTCTGCCCGCCTCCGCCGAGTTCGCGGCGCTGGCCAGCGGGCTCGCGGCGGTAAGCATCCCCGGCGACGCGCCGCTGGTGCTGATGTGGCTGCGCGCCGAGCAGGTGGAGGTGGTCAACTGGGCCGGAAACCCGCATCGCGACGACCCGGCCAATCCCGCCGCCCACCTCAACCCCCGCGCCTCGTTCGAGGCGTGGAGCGAGACCGTGCGCGGCAAGTCGCGCGCCTGGTCGCTGGCGGAGGTGGAGACCATCAGCCGGCTCGGCCACGCGGTGCTGCAGGCCCGCCAGAACCGGCGGGTCCGCGACCTCAACCGCCGGCTCTCCTTGACCGTGGTGGAGAACGAGCGGCTGCTGCAGCACAAGGATTTCCTCATGCGGGAGGTGAACCACCGCGTGCAGAACAGCCTGCAGCTGGTCTCCTCCTTCCTGCGCCTGCAATCGCGCCGCCTCGGCGAGAGCGTGGCGGCGACCGCGCTGGCCGAGGCCGAGCGCCGGGTGGCGGCGGTGGGCCTCGTGCATCGCCAGCTCTATGCCGGGGAGCAGGTGGAGGCGGTGGACCTCTCGCGCTACCTCATCGACCTCACCCGCGAGGTGACGAGCGCCCTCGGCAAGGAGTGGGAGGCGCACATCAGCCTCGACGTGGCGCCGGTGCTGATGGCGGCGGACCGCGCGGTGCGGCTGGGGCTGATCCTCACCGAACTGGTGCTCAACACCGCCAAATATGCCTATGGCGGCGCCCCCGGCCCGCTCAGGGTGGCACTGGAGCAGCACCGCGACCGCTTCCGCCTGGTGGTCGCCGACAGCGGCAGCGGCAAGGTGGGCGAGCGGCAGGGCTTCGGCACCATCATGATCAAGGCCATGGTGCAGGGCCTCGACGGCATCCTCTCCGACGAGGAGAACGCCCCCGGCCTGCGCACCATCGTCACCGCCCCCATCTGCCCAGCGGGGACGTAAGAGGGGGGCAGGCGCTCAAGCCCCGCGCGGGCTTGACCAGCTCCTTCCCCTGGAGCCCCGTTGTGCCGCCCCTTCCGCTTTCCGGCCGCCGTCCCTATCTCACCACCATCTTTCGTTCGGGGGCGGACGAGGCAGTTGATGGCCCAGCTTTCCATTCTCGATCTCGTCCGGGTGCGGGAGGGGTTCGGCCCCCGCCAGGCCCTGGACAATGCCCGCGACCTCGCCGCCCACGCAGAAGACTGGGGCTATCGCCGCTTCTGGGTGGCCGAGCATCACAACATGCAGGGCATCGCCAGCGCCGCCACGGCGGTGGTCATCGCCCATATCGCGGCGGGGACCGAGCGCATCCGGGTGGGCGCGGGGGGCATCATGCTGCCCAACCATGCGCCCCTCGTGATCGCCGAGCAGTTCGGCACGCTGGCGCATCTCTTCCCCGGGCGCATCGACCTCGGCCTCGGCCGCGCGCCCGGCACCGACCAGATGACCATGCGGGCGCTGCGCCGCTCACTCACCAATTCCGACAATTTCCCCCAGGATGTGCAGGAGCTGGAGGCCTATCTCGGCCCCGCCCAGCCGGGCCAGACTCTGTTTGCCGTGCCGGCGACGGGCACGCAGGTGCCGCTCTGGATTCTCGGATCGAGCACCTATGGCGCGCAGCTCGCGGCGGCGCTGGGCCTGCCCTACGCCTTCGCCTCCCACTTCGCCCCGGCCGACCTGCTGCCGGCGCTGGAAATCTACCGCGCCCGCTTCAAGCCCTCGGACGTGCTCGCGAAGCCCTATGCCATGGCCGCGCTGAACGTGATCGCGGCCGAGACCGACGCCGAGGCCCGCCGGCTCGCCACCACCCAGCAGATGTCGGTGGCCGACATCTTCCGCGGCGCGCGCGGGCTCTCCAGGCCGCCCATCGACGACATCGAGGACTATTGGACCCCCATGGAGAAGGCGCAGGCGCAGCGCTTCCTCGCCCGTTCGGTCATCGGCGGGCCCGAGCGCGTGCGCGACGGCATCGCCGCCTTCGTGCGCGAGACGGGGGTGGACGAGGTGATGATCGTCTCCGACGTGTTCGACCACGACAAACGCCTCGCCTCCTACCGCATGATCGCCGAGGTGGCGGGGGAGACGGCCGCGCCGGAGGCGGTGGCGGCGGTGTGAGCCCCGCACCGCGCAGCCAGAGCCGTCATCGTCCCGCTGCGCGGGGCGGCGACGGTCCGTGCTCCACCCCTACCGTTAAGTAAAGCTCCAGCCGCGGCAAAGGCGCGCGATCTCTGGACTGGGGCGGCAAAATCGCTACCTTCGCGCCGCCGCCGGGCCGGCATCCGCTACCCGGCAACCACCATTCCGAACCGAACCCCGCGAGAGGCCGGCAACCGACCTCTCTCCGCGGCAGCGCTTTCCGCGCGGTTCGCCCGTTGATCGCCGAAGGACGTCGCGCCCCGTGACCCAAAACGCCCCCCAGCTTTCCCTGTCCCGCGACAAGATCAAGGTGCTGCTCCTCGAAGGCGTCAACGACAGCGCCGTCGAGATGATGACCAACGCCGGCTACACCAACCTGACCCGCCTGCCCAAGGCGCTGGACGGGGAGGCGCTGAAGGAGGCGCTGAAGGGCGTCTATCTGCTCGGCATCCGCTCGCGCACCCAGATCACCGCCGACGTGCTGGAGGCGGCCGACCGCCTCATCGCCATCGGCTGCTTCAGCGTCGGCACCAACCAGGTGGACATCGACGCCACCCGCATCGCCGGCATCCCGGTGTTCAACGCCCCCTTCTCCAACACCCGCAGCGTGGCGGAGCTGGTGATCGGCGAGATCGTGATGCTGCTGCGCCGCATCCCCAACCGCTCGGCCGCCGCCCATGAGGGCCTTTGGGACAAGTCGGCCACCGACAGCCACGAGGTGCGCGGCAAGACGCTCGGCATCATCGGCTACGGCAACATCGGCTCGCAGCTCTCCAACCTCGCCGAGGCGATGGGCATGCGGGTGATCTATTACGACCACACCGACAAGCTCCGTCACGGCAACACAGAGCCGGTGGCGACCATGGCCGAGGTGCTCTCCCAGAGCGACGTGGTGAGCCTGCACGTGCCCGAGACGCCCGCCACCGCCGGGATGATCGGCCGCGCCGAGATCGCCGCCATGAAGAAGGGCGCCTATCTCATCAACAACAGCCGCGGCACGGTGGTGGACCTCGACGCCCTCGCCGACGCCCTGAAGGAAGGCCGCCTGCGCGGCGCGGCGGTGGACGTGTTCCCCGTGGAGCCCAGCGCCAACGGCCAGAAGTTCGTCTCCCCGCTGCAGGGCCTGCCCAACGTCATCCTGACCCCGCACATCGGCGGCTCCACCGAGGAGGCGCAGGAGCGCATCGGCGCCGAGGTGGCGCGCAAGCTGCTCGACTATTCGGACACCGGCTCCACCATGGGCGCCGTGAACTTCCCGCAGGTGCAGCTGCCGGCGCGCCCCACCGGCACGCGCTTCATCCAGGTTCAGCGCAACCTGCCGGGCATGCTCGGGCGCCTCAACGAGGTGCTGGCCCGCCACGCGGTCAACATCGCCGCCCAGTATTACGAGACCAACGCCGACATCGGCTATGTGGTGCTCGACGCGGACGCCTCCGCCGTGGACAGCCAGGCCATCCTCGCCGACATCCGCGCGCTGGAAGGCACCATCCGCGCCCGGCTGCTCTACGAATACAAGGCCTGAGCCCGGCACCAATGACAAAAGACCCGCCGGCGTCGCCGGCGGGCCTTCGATCCGGAAAGATGTCGCGCCCGGTCAGAACTTGTAGTTCACGCCGGCCTTGAAGGTCTGGATCTTGCTGTCCACCGAGCCGGCGCCGATGGTGCCGTTGGCCGTGTCGAGGACGGCATAATTGTAGTTGCCGAGATCGACGTAGAGATATTCGGCCTTCACCGTCCAGTTGTTGGTCACCGCGAATTCGCCGCCGGCGCCGACCGTCCATCCCCAGGTCGTTGCGGCGCTGGAGGCGTTGACGATGCCCGCCGGATTGGTGACCGTGGCCTCGAACGAATTGCGGCCGTAGGCGGCACCGCCCGTCACATAGGGCAGGAAGCGGTCGATGGCATAGCCGAGGCGCGCCCGGACCGTGCCGAAATAGCTGAGCGACGGCCCCACGGTGAAATTGCCCACGGTCCCGGAGCTGTCCAGCGTCGCCAGCTGGCCCTTGATGCCGGACCACTGCAGATCGGTCTCGACGCCCAGCACCACGTTGTTGGCGAACTGGTAGTTGTAGCCGACCTGACCGCCGGCGAAGAAGCCGGAGGAGGTCAGCGAGGCCTGGTCGTAGCTGGTGAACACACCGCCATTGGACGTGACGCCGGTGGCGGTGGGCGCTCCGCCGCCATAGCCCGCGTTTCCGCCGATATAGAAGCCGGTCCAGGAGAAGATCTTCGTCGGAACGGCCTTCACCGGATACTTCATGGCGAGGTCCGCCGCGCCGGCCGCGACAGGAAGCGCCGCGAGCGCGGCGACGCTGATGAGGGAAAGGAGGTGACGATGCATGGCTCGGGTTCCGAACGACAATAGACGGCACAAGCGCTGCGCGCGGGGCGATGAGGCCCGACGGGAAAGCACTGCGGAATCCGGCGCGGTATCAGTACGAAACCAGATTTTTCCTCGCGATATTTTTGCGAAGAACTGGAATGCCTTGCGGCCCGCCCTGCACTGAACTCTGATCCGAATGGGGGGATTTTTCCCCATCATGGTTAAGAATGACCTAAGGCACGCTGCGTTGTGGGCGAAACCTGTCCGTCCCTGATCTCAGGCATGCGAATACATGCGCCGGCCCGGCACCGGCAGATCGGCGCAAAGGATGGTGCCGGTCTTCGATTCGGTGATGAAGAGCGTGCGGTTGTCCGGACCGCCGAAGGCGCAATTGGTGGTCAGATGGCCCTCCGGCGACTTGATGCGCAGCATCGGCTCGCCGAGGGCGCTGAACAGCCACACCGAGCCGAGACCCATGTGGCAGACGACGAGGTTGTCCTCCTCGTCGATGGCGAGGCCGTCCGGCCCGCCGCCGCCTGAAAGCTGGATGAAGGTGCCCACCTTGCTCGCCGTGCCGTCGCGCATCAGCGGGACGCGCCAGATGGCGTTGGCCCGCGTCACGGCGAGGAAGAGCACCGTCTCGGCCTTGTTGAGCACAAGGCCGTTGGGGCTCGGGATGCCCTTCAGCACGCAGTCCAGCCGCCCGTCGGCGGTGAGGCGATAGAGGCAGCCGGAGGGATCGTGCCAGCCGGTCTGGCCCTGGTCGGTGAAATAGAGGTCGCCGTTCGACGCGAAGATCAGGTCGTTGACGCCCTTGAAGCGCTGGAGCATGGCCCGCTCCAGATAGGGCTCCACCCGCCCGGTGGCGGGATCGAACACCATGATGCCGTGCCGGTGGTCGGTGATGAAGCCGCGGCCGTCCTTGTGGAACTTCAGCCCGTTGGGCTCGCCGTCATACTCCGCCTCGACGCTGATCCCCCCCTGCGGCGTCACCTTGATGAGGCGGCCCCACGGGATGTCCACGACCCACAGATTGCCTTCGCGGTCGAAGGAGGGGCCTTCGAGGAAGGTGGTCAGCGGCACGCCGCCGAACTGCACCTCGTTCCACTCGGAGCGGCGGCCCTCGACCCTGAGGGCGTCGGGCATGACCACGAACGGGCGAGCGATGACGGCGGGCGGGGCGGCATACATGGGCTTCCTCCTCGGGCTTCCTCCTCGCGCTCCCGGCGGCGGCCACACGATGCCGCGCCTCGGCGGGCGGCCGCACGCTTGAGCTTTGCTTTCGGTTCTACACGCCCGGCCGTCGCTCGGGTAGCGCGCCCACCGGCCGCCGTGCGCGTCTGTCAACCCCGGACATTTGCGCCTTGCCAACCGGGGGGTCGGCCTGCGTTCATGCGGCCACGCTTGGCCGGATCAACGGCGCAGCATCATCGGGGGAGCGGGCATGGACTTCAGGCACTCGGGATCGGGCTTCTCTCACCCCTTCGGGCGGCGCAGCCTCGGGCGGATGGCACTGGGCCTCGCCGCCGCGCTCGCCCTCTCGGCCCCCGTCCACGCCGCCGAAAACCTCGACACCTATCTGGAAGGCATCCGCGCCAAATACGGCCTGCCGGCGCTGGCCGCCGCCGTCACCCGCTCGGGCGAGATCGTCGCCTCGGGGGCGGTGGGCAAGCGCGCCAACGGCCTCGACATCCCGGTAACGGTGGAGGACCGCTTCCACCTCGGCTCCGACACCAAGGCCTTCACCGCCACCGTCGCCGGGACGCTGGTGGACGAGGGCAAGATCAAGTGGACCAGCACCCTCGGCGAGGTGCTGGGCGGCAAGGTGAAGGACATGAACCCGAAGCTCGCGGCGGTGACGCTGGAGCAGCTTCTGTCCCACACCAGCGGCATCCCCTCCGACAATGATGAGATCATCGGCATCTATTTCAATCCGGTGGGCTTCGAGAAAACCACCACCGCCCTGCGCCTCGACGCGCTGGAGCGCTGGAAGAAGAACGCGCCCGAGGTGCCCAAGACCGGCTCGCCGTTCCAGTATTCCAACCTCGGATACACCTTCGCCGGCGCCATGCTGGAGGAGGTCTCGGGCAAGCCGTGGGAACGTCTGGTGGAAGAGCGCATCTATGCACCGCTCGGCCTGAAGAGCGCCGGCTTCGGCCCGCAGGCCACCTTCGGCAAGTATGACGCCCCCATCGGCCACATGCTGGACGACAAGGGCAAGCCCACGCCCATGGCCTGGGGCCCCTCGGCGGACATCCCGCCGGTGATCGGCCCGGCCGGCATCGCCCACATGTCGGTGCTCGATTTCGCCCGCTGGGGCGACTGGAACGCGGGTCAGGGCAAGCGCGGCCCGCACATCGTCTCGCCGGAGACGCTGGCCGTCATCCACAAGCCCCACGTCACCACCCCGCCCTTCAAGGACCCGCCCCCCGGCACGCCGTCCTCGGGCGATTACGCCTTCGGCTGGGGCGTGGTGAAGCTGGACTGGACCAAGACGCCGGTGCTCACCCACAACGGCTCCAACAGCATGAACTTCGCCAAGATCCTGGTGGAGCCGGCGAGCGACATGTCGGTGGAGGCGGTCACCAACTATCCGGGCCAGGTCGCCGAGGCGGCCACCACCGAAGTGCTGAAGCATCTCTACGGGCAGTTCGCCCCGAAGTGAGGCGAGGGGTTCGCCTTCTCCCCTTGCGGGAGAAGGTGG
>JAEWBL010000461.1 GCA_023391175.1 Pseudomonadota bacterium | reverse complement strand
GCCTGCGGCCGCGCCGGGGGCGAGCGGACCCGGATTCGAGTTCGCCGCGCCGCCCTCCGCCCAGGCCAACCGCGTCTATGGCATCAACCGCCAGACCGGCGAGATGAACGTCTGCCAGTTCGAGCGGCCCAACGCGGCCGGCGTGGGCGTCACCTTCTGCTTCGCCCAGGGCGAGGGCGCGGGGCCGCAGAAGGCCGGCAATTACGCGCTGATGCCCACCCATTACGAAGGGGAAACCGGCATCTTCCGCGTCAATCGCGACACCGGCGAGATGAGCATCTGCTACGTGCGCGAGACCGCGCGCGCCGCGGGCGGCACGGATTCAAGCCTCGTCTGCACCCCGGCGGCGCGCTGAGGCGTCGCGCCGGCTTGTCGGCGGCGCCGATCGGGGCTAGAGCCGGAACATGGCGGTGCGAGCCGTTCCGCCAGAAAAGAAGCGCCGCTGCGGCAGGGCCCATCCGGGCCGGCGCGCGGCGACGTTTCAAGGACATCGAGGCAGGAAACAAAATGGTCCACGCCGAAGACCTGAAGCGCCGCGCCGCCGCCCATGCCCTCACCTATGTCACCGACGGCATGCGCCTCGGCCTCGGCACCGGCTCCACGGCCCGGCATTTCGTCGAGCTTCTGGCCGAGAAGGTCCATGGCGGCCTCAACGTGCTGGGCGTGCCCACCTCCGAGCAGACTTTAGCCCAGGCGGTGTCCCTCGGCGTGCCGATCGCCACGCTGGACGAGGCCGGCCCGCTCGACCTGTGCATCGACGGCGCGGACGAGATCGGCCCCGGCCTCGCCCTCATCAAGGGCGGCGGCGGTGCGCTGCTGCGCGAGAAGATCGTCGCCAGCGCCGCGCGCGAAATGATCGTCATCGCCGATGCCACCAAGAAGGTGGACGTGCTCGGCCGCTTCCCGCTGCCCATCGAGGTGGTGGACTTCGGCGTTAACGCCATCACCCGCCAGGTGGCGGAGGCGATCCGCAGCGCCGGCTGCGCCGGCGAGATCACCGTGCGCCGCGATGGCGACGGTCATCCTTTCGTCACCGATCAGGGGCACCTGATCCTCGACGCCCATCTCGGCCGCATCCCCGACCCCGCCGCGCTGGCCGCAGCGGTGGCGCAGGTGGCCGGTGTCGTCGAGCACGGCCTGTTCATCGGCCTCGCCCGGCGCGCCGTGCTCGCGGGCAAGGACGGCATCACCGAGCTGGAGCCCGGCAGCTTCTAGCTTTTCCCATTTCCGGAGACTTCCATGCGTCACCCCCTTTCCGGCCGCCTTGTCCGGCAGCTGTTCCTCGCTGCAGCCCTGTCGGTTCCGGCCGTCGCGCTCCTCGCGCCGGTGGCCGAGGCCCAGACCCGTCCGGTTCCCCCCGCCGCCGCCCCGGCCGCAAAGCCCTCGCCGGCGCTGCTCCAGCTCGCCCGCGATCTGGTGGCCGCCAATGGCGAGGCCCGCGCCTTCGACGGCGTGATCCCCAATATCGTGGACGGCGCGGCGCTGTCCTTCCTCCAGACCAACCCCGACCTCGCCAAGCAGCTCCGCGAAGTGGCGGTGCTGGTGCGGCCGGAGTTCGAGAAGCGGCAGGCCGAGGTCCTCGACATCCTCGCCAATTCCTACGCCACCCGCTTCACCGAGGCCGAGCTGAAGGAGGCCATCGCCTTCTTCCGCAGCCCCACCGGCATCAAGCTGGTGCAGGACCGTCCGGTGATCGTGCAGGAAGCGGTGCAGGGCATCCAGGCCTGGGGCGCGCAGATCAACGCCCAGGCCGTGGAGCGCGTCCGCGCCGAGATGAAGAAGCGCGGCGTCGATCTCTGATCGCTCGGCGGGTTTGCAGATACGAGAAAGGCCGGTCCCCTGGGGCCGGCCTTTTTCTTTTCCCGCACAGTCCTGTTTCTGCGCTGTCATGCCCCGGCTCGTCCGGGGCATCCACACTGCCGCTGGAGCGATGTGCGATAACGCAAAGCCGGCCCCGCCACCCCGTGGATCCCCCGGACAAGCCGGGGGATGACGGCCCGCTCTGCGGTCACTCGCTCCCGGCCTTTCGCCGCCGTCCCTACACCCCGCTCGTGCGCGGCCCGCGCGGGCCGTCCGGGGCCTCGGCCTGGGCGGCGAAAAGGCTCTTGCGGTCGAGGTTCGGGCTGTAGTGCGGGTCCACCAGCGTGGAGGTGTGCCAGATGGCCTCCATGCGCGCCCGCTGCGCTTTCAGCCGCGCCCGGTGCTCGCGCGAGCGCTTCTTGCCGCGCGAGGCGGATTCGTAATGGAGGAGGGTGGCGAAGGGCGTCCACGCCACCTCAAAGCCCGCCCGCCGCGCCCGCAGGCACAGGTCGATGTCGTTGCAATCCTCGGCGAAGCGCACGGCGTCCAGCGGGCCGATGGCGTCCCACACGTCGCGGCGGATGAGGAGGCAGGCGGCGGTGACGGCGGAGAGGTTCTGCCGCACCAGAAGGCGGTCCTCGTAGCCCGGCGCGTCGGCGGCGCTGTGGGCGAACCAGTGGTCGGCGTAGCGGAACAGCCCGGCGATGACACCCGCATGCTGCACCGTGCGATCCGGAAACAGCAGCTTCGCCCCCACCACGCCCGCGCCGGGCAGCGAGGCGAGGGCCACCATCTCGTCCAGCCAGCCCGCCTCGATCACCTCCACGTCGTTGTTGAGGAGGAGGATCATCTCGCCTTGTGCCGCATCGACGCCGAGGTTGCAGATGCGGGGGAAGTTGAAGTCGCCGTCGTCCCGCACCACGCGCGTCGCCGGCCAAAGGGCCTTGATCTCGTCGAACAAGGCGAAGGTCGCCGGCTCCACCGAG
>JAEWBL010000608.1 GCA_023391175.1 Pseudomonadota bacterium | reverse complement strand
CGCTCTTCCCGCAGATCACCGGCAACGCCTCCGGCACGCGGGGCGACAGCGGCGGCGGGGTCAGCCCCAATGGCGACATCACCGTGTCCAACGGCTACGGCCAGTATCAGGCCGGCCTCGACGCCAGCTGGGAGATCGACCTGTTCGGCGCCAACCGCCGGGGCGTGGAGGCGGCGGCCTACAATGTGGATGCGGTGGTCAACAGCCTCGACGCGGTGCTGCTGACGCTGGTGGGGGATGTCGCCTCCTATTATGCGGACGTGCGCGGCTATCAGGCGCAGATCGCGCTGGCCCGCCGCACCGCCGCCTCGCAGAAGGAGACGGAGGCGCTGACCCGGCGCAAGCTGGATGCCGGCGCCGCCTCGGCCGTGGACCTCGCCAACGCCTCCGGCCTCGTCGCCTCCACCGAGGCCAACATCCCGGAGCTGGAGGCCTCCCTCGCGGCCGCCATCCACCGCATCTCTGTGCTCACCGGCCAGCCGCCGGCGGCGCTCATGCTGCGGCTGTCGCGGGTGAAGCCCGTGCCATCACCGCGCCTGCCGGTGCCGCGCGGCATTCCCGCCGACGTGCTGATCAACCGCCCGGACGTGCGCGCGGCCGAACGGCAGCTCGGCCAGTCCACCGCCCTCATCGGACAGGCGGAGGCGAACCGCTATCCCGCCATCAGCCTCACCGGCAACATCGACGCCACCGGCTCGCGGCTCGGTGATCTCGGCCGCGCCTCGTCCATCAGCTGGGCATTCGGGCCGACGCTCACGGTGCCGATCTTCACCGGTGGGCAATTGAAGGCGCTGGTGGACCTCGCCGAGGCCAATCGCGATGTCTCCTTCATCGCCTACAGGGCGAGCGTGCTCACGGCGCTGGAGGATGTGGAGAACGCCTCCGTCTCCCTCTCCCAGCAGCGTCTCAAGACCGGCAAGCTGACCATCGCCGTCACCTCGTACCGGGAAGCATCGCGGCTCTCACGCACCCTATACGAGAACGGCTCCACGAGCTTCCTCGACGTGCTCACCGCGGAGCGCTCGCTCTATGCGGCCGAGACCCAGCTCATCCAGAGCCGGGTCGCGACCACGAAATATTACATCGCCCTCAACAAGGCGCTCGGCGGCGGCTGGGACGGGGGTGTCGACACCTCCAGGCCCGAGGTGGTGGACCAGAACACCGGCCCCCACTTCGCCCGCATCGCGCCGCTCGCGCCCCTTGCCGGGAGCGCCCAGCCATGACGGTGCTGCCGTGAACGCCTTGCCTCCCCTCGACGAAACCCGCGCCGCGCCCGCCGCCACCACCCGGCCGAAGAAGAAGCCCCGCCGGCTGTGGCGCTGGGGGCTGCTCGCGCTCCTCGTCGCCGCCGGGGCCTATGGCTACAGCCGCTACACCGCCCCGGTGCCCGGCGCCGGGCTGATGACCGCGCCCGTCACGCGCGGCAATCTGGAGGAGACGGTGCTCGCCTCGGGCACGCTGAAGCCCTCCAACCTCGTGGCGGTGGGCTCGCAGGCCTCCGGCCGCATCATCGCCATCAAGGTGAAGCTGGGGGACCAGGTGAAGAAGGGCGATCTCATCGCCCAGATCGATTCGGTCACGCAGGAGAATGCCTTGCGCACCGCCGAGGCGGCGCTGGCCAACACCCGCGCCCAGAAGGCGGAGAAGGAGGCGACCCTCGTGCTGAACGAGCAGACCCTCGCCCGCCAGAAGACCATGGTGGCGCAGAAGGCGGTCTCCCAGGCGGACTTCGAGGCGGCCGATTCCGCGGTGAAGGTGACCCGCGCGCAGCTCGCGGCGCTGGATGCCCAGATCATCTCGGCGCAGGTGGCGGTGGACACCGCCCGCGCCAATCTCGGCTACACGCAGATCACCGCCCCGGCGGACGGCACCGTGCTCGCCCTCGTGGCGCAGCAGGGCCAGACGCTGAACGCCACGCAGACCGCGCCCACCGTGGCCATCCTCGGCCAGCTCGACGTGATGACGGTGCGCGCCGAGATTTCCGAGGCCGACATCATCAAGGTCGCCCCCGGCATGCCGCTGTGGTTCACCGTGGTGGGCGCGCCGGACGAGCGGCACAACGCCAAGCTCGGCTTCATCGAGCCGGCGCCGGAGAGCCTCAAGAACGACAGCAGCTTCTCCACCACCAGCAGCTCTTCGTCGTCCTCGTCGTCGTCCTCCACCACGTCGTCGGCGATCTACTACATCGGCGTGTTCGACGTGCCGAACCCCAAGGGGCGCCTGCGGACCTACATGACGCCCGAGGTTCACATCATCCTCGGCCGGGCCGAGAACGTGCTCACCGTGCCCTCAACCGCGCTGGAGCGGGCCGGCAAGGGCTGGCGCGTGCGCGTGCTCCATGGCGACGGCACGGTGGAACGCCGCCCGGTGGAGGTCGGCCTCAACGACAAGGTGACGGCGGAGATCCGCTCCGGCCTCACCGAGGGTGAACGCGTGGTGACGGGCGAGGCCGTGGCCGGCGCGGCTGGCGCCGGCGGCGCGCCGCGGCGGCCGCCGCCCATGGGCGGTCTGTGAGGAGGCGCCCGGCATGAACGTGTCTCTTCCTCCGCCCGTGGCGGAAACCGGCGAGGCGCCGCTCATCCAGCTCAAGGGCGTGTGGCGGGAATATCCCTCCGGCGAGGGCACCATTGCCGCGCTCAAGGGCATCGACCTCGACATCGCCCGCGGCGAGATGGTGGCCATCGTCGGCGCCTCGGGCTCGGGCAAGTCCACGCTCATGAACATCCTCGGCTGCCTCGACCGGCCCACCTCCGGCAGCTACCGGGTGAGCGGCAAGGAGACGGCGGCGCTGGAGCCGGACGAGTTGGCGGCCCTGCGGCGCGAGCATTTCGGCTTCATCTTCCAGCGCTACCATTTGCTGGGCGAGCTTTCGGCGCTGGGCAATGTGGAGATCCCCGCCGTCTATGCCGGCGCCAATGCCGAGGCGCGGCGCGAGCGGGCCGAGGCCATCCTCGCCCGGCTCGGCATGGCGGACCGCACCGGCCACCGGCCGGGCCAGCTCTCCGGCGGCCAGCAGCAGCGCGTCTCCATCGCCCGCGCGCTGATGAACGGCGCCGACGTGATCCTCGCCGACGAGCCCACCGGCGCGCTCGATTCCAGGAGCGGCGCCGAGGTGCTGCGCATCCTCGACGAGCTGAACGCAGAAGGCCGCACCATCATCATCGTCACCCACGACATGAAGGTGGCCGAGCGAGCCCAACGCGTCATCGAGATCCGTGACGGCGAGATCGTCGCCGACCGTCCCTCGGCCGCGGCCCGCACCCGCATGGTGAGCGTGCCGAAGCCCGTTGCTGCGCCCACCTCGCGCCTCGCCCGCTGGCGCGCCTTCGGCGACCGGCTCTATGAGGCCTTCATCATGGCGCTGCTGGCCATGAACGCCCACCGGCTGCGCACCTTCCTCACCATGCTGGGCATCATCATCGGCATCGCCTCGGTGGTGTGCGTGGTGGCGCTGGGCGAGGGCTCGCGGCAGAAGGTGCTCGCCAACATCTCCAGCCTCGGCACCAACACGCTGGAGATTTTCGCCGGCCGCACCTTCGGCGATACGCGCTCGGGCAAGATCACGACGCTGGTGGTGGCGGATGCCGATGCCCTCGCCCGCCAGCATTATGTGGCGGCGGTGACGCCCACCGTCTCCAAATCCACCACCGTGCGCTACGGCGGCACCGAGGCCAGCGCCCTCATCAACGGCGTCGGCGACGGCTATTTCGCGGCCAAGGGCGTGAAGCTCACCCAGGGCCGGCTGTTCGACGCGGACAGCGTGCGCGGGCGCGAGCTCGATGCGGTGATCGACGAGAACACCCGCCGCACGCTGTTCCAGGACGTGCCCGGCGGGCCGCTCGGCAAGGTGATCCTCATCGGCGACGTGTTCGCCCGCGTGGTGGGCGTGGCGGCGCCGCAGCAGGGCGGGTTCGGCTCCAGCCAGAACCTCTCCGTCTACCTGCCCTACACCTCGGTGCAGTCCCGCTTCGTCGGCTCCACCTCGCTGCGCTCCATCACCGTGAAGGTGGCGGACGACGCGCCCATGGATGTGGCCGAGCAGCAGGTGACGCGCTTCCTCACCCAGCGCCACGGCACCAAGGACTTCTTCATCATCAACACCGACGACATCCGCAACACCATCACCGCCACCACCGAGACCCTGACGGTGCTGATCGCCGCCATTGCGGTGATCTCGCTCATCGTCGGCGGCATCGGCGTGATGAACATCATGCTGGTGTCGGTGTCGGAGCGGGTGGGCGAGATCGGCGTGCGCATGGCGGTGGGCGCCCGGCAGAGCGATATCCTCAACCAGTTCCTCATCGAGGCGGTGCTGGTGTGCCTCGTGGGCGGGGTCACCGGGATCGGGCTGGCGCTCGGGTTCGGCGTGCTGTTCGCCTATTCGGGCTCGAACTTCACGCTGATCTATTCGGCATCGTCCATCGTCGCCGCCGTGGTGTGCTCCAGCCTCATCGGGGTCGGCTTCGGCTATCTGCCCG
>JAEWBL010000251.1 GCA_023391175.1 Pseudomonadota bacterium | reverse complement strand
ATCCATGGCTGGGCCAAGGCGCTGTCGCCCAGCGTCTTCCCGGTCTGCCGGAAATCCGGCCTGCCGGTGCTGCTGACCCTGCACGATTATTTTCCGCTCTGCCCCAACGGCGCCTTCTTCGTCTTTCCCGAGGGCGTCAACTGCCCGCACCGGGCGCTGTCCGCCGGTTGCCTCGCCACCGACTGCGACGCCCGAGCCCGGCACCACAAATGGTGGCGGGCCGCCCCCCATGCGGCGGGGGCCCTGGCCGGCGGCGTTACCGGCGGCATGGCGCTGGTGACGCTCAGCGACCGGCAGCGCGCGGTGATCGCCCCCCATCTGCCGCCCGGCACCGTCACCCTGCCCGTCCCCAACCCCGTTGAAGTCCCGGACGAACTCAGGGACCGCGGACCCGCTCCGGTCGCCGGCAACCGCCACGTGCTGTTCGTTGGCCGCCTGTCGCGCGAGAAGGGCGCCGCTCTGTTGGCAGAGGCGGCCGCACAGGCCGGCTGTCCGGTGCGCTTCGTGGGCGATGGCGACGAGGTGGCGGCGGTGCGACGCCTGAACCCCGATGCGGAACTTGCCGGCTGGCTGCCGCCCGACGCCGTGCTGGAGGAGGTGCGGCGGGCGCGGGCCTTGGTGGTTCCATCGCTGTGGTACGAGACGTTCGGGCTCGCCGCCTATGAAGCGCTGGCGCATGGCGTTCCCATCATCGTCAGCGACAATTGCGCGGCGGCGGAGGCGGTGCTGCCGGGAGAGAACGGTTTCCTGTTCCGCAGCGGCGATGCCGCCGACCTTGCCCGCTGCCTCCGACTGCTGTCCCACGACGCGGAGGTGGAGCGGATGGGCCGCAACGCGCATGACGGTTACTGGCGCGCGCCCTTTACGCTTGACCGCCATCTCGACCGGTTGGAGCAGGTCTATCGCGCGGCCCTCAGCGAAGGCATCGGTTCGCTGGGCCGGCTCGACCGGCGATCCCGGGCCTTCACGCCATGAGCGGCGGTCCCGGCTGCCGCATCGGCAGACGCGCGCTGCTGGCCGCCACCCTCGCTCTGCCCGCCGCCAGAGCTGCCGCCCAAGCCGCCCAGGACAAGCCTTTGCGCCCGACTCCCGACGAGCCGCCGAGAAGCGGCCCAGCCCTGTCGATCCGCGAACGCGGCGCTATCGGCGATGGGCGCAGCCATCCTTTGTCGGAGCGTTACAAGAGCCTGGAGGCGGCACGGCGCGTCCATCCGCATGTCCGCTCCCTGGACCAGGAGTGCGATTGGGCGGCGCTGCAGGGCGCCGTGCTGGAACTGGCGCGCAGTGGACAGGGCGGGACGGTGCTGGTGCCGCCCGGCCATTACAGGCTGGATGGCGAGGTCGTCCTGCCCAACCTCGACCGCTACGACGACGCCTTCAACGAGGTGGAGATCGTCGGCGCCGGCATGCGCGCTTCGCTGCTGTCCTGGCCGGAGGATCTGGGGCCGGGACGTTTCGCCATTCGCGCCGGCAGCCGGCGAGGGGTGCGCGACGACGACAAGGGCTATCAGCGCAGCCGCATCGCGCACATTAGCCTGCGCGGGCCGAAACCCGGCAACCGGCCGGGAGATCCGCCGCCGGGCATGGACGGGCTGGCGCTGACCTCCCGCTTCCTGCTGGAGCGGGTCGGGGTGTTCGGCTTCCGCGCCGGGGTGGATGTCTGGCGCGACCATTCCTCGCTGATCTCCTGCCAACTGACCAAGAACCACATCGGCGCCTATTGGTCGGCGGGGACCGACAGCTTCGGCGATCACCTGTTCCTCGACACCGACCTCGCCGGCAACACGCTGGCCTCGATCGCCGTGGCGCCGGAGAACGGCATCGACCATTCCAGCTTCATCTCCTGCCATTTCGGCTTTTCGCCCTATGCGATCCTGGCGGAGGACGGGCCGGCGAAGCGCACCTTCCTGTCCAACAACAAGTTCCTGGATTGCGCCTTCGAGGCCTGCGGCAACGGCTGGATCCAGGGGCCGATGGCGGAGATGTACGGCAATGTCCTGATCGGTTGCAGCGGCTCGCTGCTGCCGGCCTATCGCTTGGCAAAACGACCGGTCACCGGCCTGATCGTGGTGCGGGCGCTGGAGCGCAACGAGTTCACCGGCGGCAGCGCCAGCTTCGGCGACGGCACCAACGACCGCGCCGCCGACATCGAGACCGCCGCCATCGTCGCGGCTTCGGCCGTCGGCAACCGGTTCGACGATGCGGAGCGGCTGATCCGCCTCGGCCGTGACGGCTTCGCCCCGGCTCTCGCCATCTCCGGCACCTGCCGCGCCAACCGGTTCGAGGCGCTGGATTGCTCCGGTGAGTTCCGCAAGGTCGGCGCCGGCGGGGTCGACGCCGGCAATCTGGTGCAGCGCGACTACGATCGGGTGCGCCGGCTGGAGCCCGACCGACCGGCTGACGGCGTCGCCCTGACCTCCGCATCCGCCGGCGGCATCGTTCCCGTCGCCACCGGCGGGACCGTGCCGGTCGGCAAGACCCGTGCCGCCATCCGCATGGGCACCGTCCTGCGCCCCGGCAGCGGCACCCCCCAGCGTGTCGACCCGACTCCCGGACCGGCGGCGCCGGTCGGAATCGCGGTGGCGGATGCGGCGCCGGGAACCGACAGCGTGGTTATGGAGCTGAGGCTGGAGTTGCGGTAAGGAAGGCGGGTCAGGACGCCGATCCGGCCATCAGCCGCCCGTCGACCGCCCGATCCGCCGGACCCAGTTCCTCCAGCAGATCGGCATAGTGTCCGGCCGTCACCGACCAATTCTGGCTTTCCGCGATGCGGCGGCCTGCCTCACCCATCCGTCGGCGCAGGGACGGGTCCGCAGCGAGATCGCGCATCGCCCGCACCAGTTCCTCATGTGCGCTCGGGTCATCCAGCAGGATGGCGGCGCCCTCCTCCAACAGACGCCCGGCACCGGCCAGCCGCGTGGTGACGACCGGCAGACCGCTGGCCGCCGCCTCCAGCAGGACAAGCCCGAAGGGTTCATAGCGGGTCGGGAAGACGAACAGGTCGGCCGCCCGCATCAGGGCGGCCACGTCGCGACGGTGGCCGAGAAAGCGGACCCGATCCTCCACCCCCAGCGCCCGCGCCATTGCCGGGAACGGGCCGCCCCGCTCGTCGCCGACCACCGCCAGCGCCAGATCCGGCACTTCCGCAAGTGCGCGCAACACCCCGTCCAGATTCTT
>JAEWBL010000235.1 GCA_023391175.1 Pseudomonadota bacterium | reverse complement strand
CTGCGCGACCGCGCGCCTTCGCTTTACGCAGCTAGCGGAAATCGCCGGTGGCGATAGGGTCGGAGGCCGGGAAGGTCTCCTCCAGCGCCTCGTCCAGCAGCGCCGCGTCGGCGGTGGGGTAATCGATGTAGCCCTCCGGCCCCTGCGTGTACCAGGTCTCCATGTGGTCGGGCGCCAGCGGAATGCCATGCTGGATGCGGGAGGGCAGATCGGGATTGGCGAGGAAGCCCCGCCCGAAGGCGATGGCGTCGGCCGCACCCGTCTCCAGCGCCACGGCGGCGCGGGCGCCGTCGAAATCGGAATTCAGCACCAGAGGCCCGTCGAACACCGCGCGGATCTCGGGATGGACCGGCGGATGGTCGGGCTTGCCGCGGGTGCCGTCCGGAGGCGGCTCGCGCAGTTCGAGGAAGGCGATGCCGATCTCCGAGAGGAGCTTCGCCGCATGCCGGAACAGCGGCACCGGATCGGGATCGTTCACGCCCTGGCTCTCGCCGTTGGGCGAGAGGCGCACGCCGGTATGGTCGGCGCCGATCTCGCCGGCCACCGCCTCGGTCACCTCGCGCAGCAGGCGCGCGCGGTTCTCGATGGAGCCGCCGTAGGCGTCCGTGCGGTGATTGGCCGAGGCGCGCAGGAACTGGTCGATGAGATAGCCGTTCGCGGCGTGGATCTCGACGCCCTCGAAGCCGGCGAGCAGGGCGTTGCGCGCCGCCCGGCGATAGTCGTCGAGCAGGCCGGGAATCTCGCTCGCGTCGAGGGCGCGCGCCTCGGCGTGGGGCTGCTTGCCGTCATAGGTGTGGGCATAGGCCGGCGCCGTGGTGGCCGAGGCGGAGACGGCCTTCGCGCCGTCGAGGAAGCTCGGATGCACGATCCGCCCCATGTGCCAGAGCTGGCAGACCATGCGGCCGCCAGCCTGCTTCACCGCCTCCGTGACCGGCCGCCACGCGGCGACCTGCTCATCGCTCCAGATGCCCGGGGCATAGGGCCAGCCGGTGCCTTGGCGGCTGATGCCGGTGGCCTCGGAGATGATGAGGCCGGCGCTGGCGCGCTGGGCGTAATACTCCGCCATAAGCGCGGTGGGCACATGCTCGCGCGTGCCGCGGCCACGGGTGAGCGGCGCCATGAACATGCGGTTGGGCGCCGCGATGGCGCCGAGCTGGATGGGATCGAACAGGGTGGGCATGGGCGGTCTCCGGGGGATGGCGGGTCGCCGTGCGTCCGGCGTGTTTCACGCCGGACAGGCGGGACGATGGCGCCTCAGCGCGGCAGCAGATTGGTCTTGGCAAGGTCGATCACCTCGTCGCCGCGCCCGCTCATCACCGCGCGGATCATCCAGAGGCTGAAGCCCTTCACCTCCTCGGCCTCGATGGTGGGCGGCATGGAGAGTTCCTGCCGCACGGTCACCACGTCGAGCAGCGCGGGGCCATCGTGGGCGAGAATGTCGTCCAGCGCCCCCGGAAGGTCACCGGGATCCTCGACCCGGATGGCGTGGATGCCGATGGCCCGCGCCATGGCGGCGAAGTCGGGATTTTCGAGGTCCACGCCCGTCTCCAGGAAGCCGCCGGTCTTCATTTCCAGCGCCACGAAGCCGAGCACGCCGTTGTTAACCACGACGACCTTCACCGGCGTCTTCGTCTGCACCAGCGTGACGAGTTCGCCCATGAGCATGGTCAGGCCGCCGTCTCCGGAGAAGGAGATCACCTGCCGGCCCGGCTGGGCCGCCTGGATGCCCATGGCCTGCGGCAAGGCATTGGCCATCGAGCCGTGGACGAGGGAGCCGACCAGCCGACGCTGGCCGTTCATCTTCAGGTAGCGCGCGGCCCAGATGGTGGGCGTGCCCACATCGAAGGTGAAGACGGCGTCCTCGTCCGCCTTGTCGCTCAGAAGTTTGGCCAGATACTGCGGGTGGATCGGCTTCTTGCCCGGCGTGCCGGTGGCGAGGCTGTCGAGACCCTCGCGGGAGGACTTGTAGGTGGCGAGCGCGGTGTCGAGGTGGCTGCGGTCGTCCTTGACGGTCAGGCGCGGCAGCAGCGCCGCGAGCGTCGCCTTGACGTCGCCTACCACGCCGAGGTCCAGCTTGCAGCGCCGGCCGAGCTGTTCGGGGCGGATATCGATCTGGGCGATCCGGGCGCCGGTCGGCAGGAACTGCTTGTAGGGAAAATCCGTGCCGAGCAGCACCAGCAGGTCGCAGGCATGCATGGCATCGTAGCCGGACCGGAAGCCGATGAAGCCGGTCATGCCCACGTCATAGGGGTTATCGTACTCAACCCATTCCTTGCCGCCCAACGCGTGGACCATGGGGCTCTTCAGCGCCTCGGCCAAGGCGATCAGTTCGGCGTGCGCTCCCGCGCATCCGCGTCCGCAGAACAGCGTGACGCGCTTCGCCCCGTTCATAAGGTCGGCCAGCGCATCGAGCTCGGCAGCGGCGGGTGTCACCACGGGCGCCGGCGGCAGGAGGCCGGCCCGCGGCGCGGGCGCGCGCTCGGGCGCCGGGCGCAGAGCCACGTCGCCGGGAATCACCACCACCGCCACACCGCGCTGCCCGACTGCTGCGCGGATCGCATTCTCAAGCACATAGGGCAGCTGGCGGGGGTCGGAGACCAGCTCGCAATAGACGCTGCATTCCGCGAACAGGGACTGCGGATGCGTCTCCTGGAAATAGCCGCCGCCGATCTCCGCCGACGGAATCTGCGCGGCGATGGCCAGAACCGGCGTCCGGCTCCGCTGGGC
>JAEWBL010000226.1 GCA_023391175.1 Pseudomonadota bacterium | reverse complement strand
CATCAGCCGGTCGTCTTCCTTGCGGGGAAGGCGGGCCCCGACGCCCTCTTTGGTGCGCGGCTCGCTCATGCGTGGGCTCCCGGCATCAGGTCGAGCGCGGCGCGCACCAGAAGACCGTCGGGGCGGCGCAGCTCGTCCAGGATGGAGAAGTGGTTGGCGCCGAGGATGGGCAGCAGCGCACCTGGCGCATGGGCGGCCACGCGCTTTGCCGCCAGCGCGCGGGAATCATGCACCAGCGCCGGCACTTCCGCCGTGCCGTAGGCGATGGCCAGCGGCTTCGGCGACGGGGCATGGCGCAGCGGCGAGCAGGCGGCGATTTCTGCGTCCGTCAGGTCCAGCGCGGCGTTCAGAAAGGTGTCGCGCAGCGGCGCCAGCTCATAGACGCCGGAGATGGCAAGGCCCGCGGCAACGGCGGGATGGTCCAGCTGCATCACCGCCAGCTGCGCACCAGCCGACCAGCCGGAGACCACCACCGGGCCGGTGAGCCCATACTGAGGGCCGTCCTTCGCGATGAGATCGAGGGCTGCGCCCATCTCGGCGACGATCGCGCCGAGGCGCGCCTGCGGCGCCAGCGTGTAGCTGGGCATCGCCACGGACCAGCCGTGGGCGAGGAGACCCTCCGCATAATGGGCGAAGACTTCGCGGCTGTTGCGCTGCCAGTAGCCGCCGTGGATGAAGACGAGGCAGGGCGCGCCCGGCGTGCCGGGATAGATGTCCAGCTTCTGCCGGGCGCCGGAGCCATAGGGAATGTCCAGATGGCCGGGCGTGGCGGCGCGGAAGCGCGGGGCCGCCTTGTCGCGCGCCTCCACCCATGCCGCGCTGTCCTTCACCGCGGCATTGTTGTTGTAGGCCGCATCCCGCTCGGCCTGGGACAGGGTGTCCCAGACCTCCTGCGGGGCCGGCCGCACCGTTGCGGATGCCGGGCTCACGCCGCCACCGCCCGGGGCAGGATGACGGCGTCGGCATCGAACTTCTTGCCGGCGCGCAGGCAGAAGGCGGGGGTGAGCAGGCGCTCGGCCACCACTTTCGTGTCTTCGTTGTCGCGCAGCAGGAAGCGGCCGCGATGGTCGTCCAGCACCGAGACGTCGGCCGCATAGCCCACGGTGAGCGAGCCGACCCGGTCGGTGAGGCCGATCATCTTCGCCGGGTTGATGGTGACCATGGGCACCACCTGCTCCAGCGAGAGGCCGAGCGCCATCATGGAGCTCATGGCTTGGGTGAGGCTGAAGCGGGCCTGCCCCTTGAAGGGGTGGTTCTCGTCGTCATAGTGCTCCTCCGGCGTGCCGGCGGGGGCGGGGACATGGGTGTTGTAGCCGTGCATGTCGGCGCCCAGCGTGTGCGGCACGACGCCGGCGGCGATGGCCTTCTTCGCGAGCCGGTAGGAGAAGTGGCTGCCGTGGCCCACATCCACCTTCAGGCCGCGGTCGAGGGCCGCCTGGATGACGTGGTGCACTTCGCCCTTCTGGTTCACGAAGCCGCCGGGATGGCGGGTGAAGGGATGGGCCAGCACATCGCCCTCCTTCAGCAGCGGGATGACCCGCTCGAGGATCGTGTCGGCATCCTCGCCGTTGGCGCCGCTTTCCGGCAAGCCCCAGAGCGTTCCGAAATGGACGTAGAGCGGGATTTCGGCCCGGCGGGCGATCTCCGCCGCCATCTCCATCACCTTGATGCCCCAGCGGGCGAAGCCGCCGATCTCCGCATGGCCCTTGATCCCGCGCACGAGGTCGCGGTTGGCGACGGCGGAGCGCACGGTGGCGTCGATGTCCACGCAGTCCGGGCTGTAGAGGTTGGGGTAGTAATGGCCTTCGAGGCCGCCCACGAGATAGGCCGAGAGGAAGGCATAGATGCGCGTGTCGGACGGTTCGGCGATGAACTTGCGGAAGCCCGGCAGAGTCATGCAGGAGGGGCCGCCCTGGTCGATCACGGTGGTGACGCCGGAATGCACGCCCACCATATCCGGGTTCAGGCCGAAGCGCCCGGTCACGTACTGGTAGATATGGCCGTGGGTGTCGATCATGCCCGGCAGCACCAGCTTGCCAGAGACGTCGATGGTCTCGGTGGCGCTGGAGGGGAGGATCGTCTCCTCCACGGCGGCGATGCGTCCGTCGCGGACGGCCACGTCGCGGATGCCGTCGATGCCGTTGGCAGGGCAGATGACATGTCCGCCCTTGAGGAGGATATCGTAGCCGGCGGGTTCAGCCATCAGGGGTCTCCGTTCCTGCGTGCGGTCGTTGGGACCGCTTGTGGAAAAGCGAAGCATACGTCGCATTTTTCAAATGCAGGGGGCGTGCCAGTTTTGATTTGGATCAATTTTTCGAGATCGGCGCCGGGCGCCAGAGGGGATGGTCGTGACGAGATCGCGTAAAGATTCAAAGGGCTCCAACGTTGAACCCGAGGTCGTCGCCGATGCGGAATGGCCGCTGTCCGACCGCCCCGGCTTCCTTGCGAGACGGGTGCACCAGATCCACGTCAGCCTGTTTTCTGAGCTGTGTGCCCCGTTCGGCGTAACGCCCGTGCAGTACAGCCTCCTGTCGGCGCTGGCGGGGCGTGAGGAGGCGGACCAGACCACCCTCTCGCGCATCGTCGCGCTGGACCGCACCACCACCACCGGAGCCTTGAAGCGCCTTGAGGCGCGGGGCCTGGTGCGGCGCGGCACCTCGGCCACGGATCGGCGCTCGCAAAGCTGCTCGCTGACCGATGAGGGCCGTCGCATGCTGGAGGAGATGGAGGCCGCCGCGCGCCGCGCCCATGCGGTGACGGTGGAGATGCTCGCGCCCGAGGAGCGCCGGCAATTCATTGAGGCCATGAAGAAAATCGTCGCGGCCCATGGCGGGCGGCAGGCGTCGTCCGACCTGCTGTGATTTCGTCCGCGGCCGCCTAAAAAGTGGGCGGCGCGTAATCGGGGAGGCGGCTAGAGCACCGGTCCAAGCATCGCGATGGTGTTGTTCCACAGGCGGCGCGGCGCGCTGAAGGCGTCGGCGTCGTCCTGCGTCACCGGCGTCGCGGCATCGAGGAACACCTGCTGGCGCGCCCGCATGGCGTGGGTGAAGGCGCCGTCGCAGAGGAGGATGTTGTTCTCCGCATTCAGCTCGAAGCTGCGGCGGTCGATGTTGGCGGAGCCGATCAGCGTGATCTCGCCGTCGAGGGTCAGCGTCTTGGCGTGCAGCAGGCCGCCGACATATTCGCGGATCTCCACGCCCGCTTCCAGCAGCTCGCTGTAATAGCTGCGGCTGGCGGCGGCGACGATCCAGCTGTCGTTGCGCTTCGGGAACACGATGGTGGTGGCCACCCCGCGCCGGGCGGCGGAGCAGAGCGCAGCCTGCAGGGGCTCGTCCGGCACGTAATAGGGTGTCGTGATGACGAGTTCGCGCCGGGCCGCGTTCATCAAGGCGACGAAGGTCTCCGGCATGGCCGAGTAGCGCACCCCGGCGCCGGTGCCGATCACCTGCGCCACGAAGCCGTGCTGCGGCGGCGGCAGGGGCTCGGTGAAGAGGGGAGCGAGGTCTTCCTCCACCTGCGCCATCCAGTTGCTGGCGAAAAGATGCTGGTTCTGCCGCACCACGGGCCCCTCGAAGCGGGCCATCACATCCACCCAGGGGGCGAACTTCGCCTTCACGGCGAAGGCGGCATCGGCGCAGTTCTGGCTGCCGCAATAGGTGATGCGGTTGTCGATCACCACGATCTTGCGGTGGTTGCGCATGTCGATGCGCCCCTTGAACGGGCGCAGCAGCGGGTTGCCGATGGGCAGGGCCGTCGCGAGATGCACCCCCGCCGCCGCCATGTCACGCCACAGAGGCGAGCGGATGAGCGCGCGAGAGCCGAGATCATCCGCCATGGCCCGGCAGACGACACCCCGCCCCGCCGCGCGCTTCAGCGCCTCCATCACGGAGCGCCCGCTCGCATCATCGAGCCAGATGTAGAAGAGCACATGGACGCTCGAGCGGGCCGCATCGATGTCCTTGACCATGGCGGCGATGGCGGCGGCGGAGTCCGGCAGCAGCTCGGCCCGGTTTCCGGCCACCGGCAGGAAATGGTTCACCGACTGGCCGACGCGGAACAGCGGGACATGGCGCTCGGCGATCTGCGCTTCCGCGGAAGGACCGGCGACGCCCTCGGCCGGCGGCAGCTCCGCCACCGCCGCGCGCAATTGATCCACCGCCTTGCGCCCGAGGTTCACCTCGCCGAACAGGATGTAGGCGACCACGCCCACCACCGGCGCCAGCGCGATCACCAGCACCCAGGCCATGCGCGAGGACGGCTCGCGGTGCGGTCGAAGCAGTGCGCGGACGATGAAGATGATCTGGAGGGTCAGATGGGCGGCGAAAAGCGCCCAGGTGATGACGGTGGACTCATCCATGTTGGTGGCACGCCCAGCGGGAGAAGCACCGCCGTTCTAGATCAACTTTGCGTCCGGCGCGAACGCCCTCAGGCCGCGTAGAGCCCGCGCAGCGTGTCGGCGGTGGCGAGCGGGCGGTTGAGCAGCCGTGCGCCTTCTGCCGCGCGCCGCACCTGCGCGGCATTGTTCTCCGCCACCGTACCGTCCGGCGCGAAGAGATTGTTCTCGAAGCCGACCCGCACATGCCCGCCCAGGCCGGCAGCGATGGTGGCGCAGGCGTTTTCCTTCGGCCCGAAGGCGCACATGGCCCACAGCCGGGGCGGCGTACCGGCGGCGAGGAAGGGCACCAGATCGGCCGGCGTCGACACCTGTCCGCTGGTGTAGCGGCCGAGCACGAAGAGGGGGAAATCCTCGCCCTCGCCCAGCACGCCGCGCCCCTTCAGCGCATGATAGCGCAGCACCTCTTCCGCCGAATAAAGGATGATCTGCACCAGGACGCGCTCGCGCCGCAGCCAGGCGAAGAAGTCGGCGGCGGCGGCTTCGTGCGCCTCATCGGGGATGATCTCCCGCAAGGCGAGGGAGACCGCCTCCGGCCGCAGGGCGCGCACCACCGCAATCTGCTCCGGCGCGGTGTAGCGCCCGGCCGCTTCCGAGGTGGCCTGCACGACCAGCCGGTCGCCCACCTCCCGGCGAATGGCGGCGGTGGCCGCGCGATAGGCATCCGCATCCAAGAGATGGCGGCCCTCGGTGTCGCGTACATGGATGTGGATGAGCGCGGACCCTGCCTCGACGATCTCCGCCGCGTTGCGCGCCAGCTCCGCCG
>JAEWBL010000204.1 GCA_023391175.1 Pseudomonadota bacterium | reverse complement strand
GCCCCGGCGCATCCGGGCGGTGACCTGATGGGGCTGCTTCCGCCCCCATCACCGCAACGCCCAGGGCGGAGACGCTAGTCGAGATGTTTCGGGTCGCCAATGTCGTGATGGTCGTCGCGCTTCTGGTGACCGCCGCGGTGGTCTACCAGCTCAAGGTCTCGTCCACCGCCGAGGCCGAGCGGCTCGCCACCCTGCGCACCCAGATCCGCAAGGAGCGTGATTCCATCGCCCTGATGCGGGCGGAATGGGCGCGCCGCACCTCGCCCATCTACATCCAGGGCTTCGCCGAGCGCCATCTCGACATGAAGCGGCTGGATGTCGATTCGATTTCCAGCCTCGACGACCTGCCCGCCAAACCCGCCTCCAGCGGCGACGGCATCGGCGGCATGATCGAGGCGCTGGTGGACGCCCCCCTCGTCACGTCTTCCGCCGGCTCCAAGCCCTCGGCCTCGACCACGGCCCCCACGAGCTCGGGTGGCGCCACGGTGCCGGCCACTTCGGCGCTGCGCCCGGCCAATGCGCCGGTGTCGAAGCCGGCCGCGAGCGCGTCCGCCACACCCCGTCCCACTGCTCCGCGGCCCCTGCCCCCCATGCAGCCCGCGCCGGCCGCTGCCGCACCGGCACCCGCGCCGCCCCCGGAGCCCACCAATCCCCTCGAAAAGCTCTCCGGATTCCTGGCCGGTTTCCGCTGACGAGGTCCGAAATGGCTGATCTGTCTTCCATCTCCGCCCGCCTCGCCCGCATGTGGGCCGGCATCGTTGCCGCCGTCGGCCCCGTGCTCCGGGATGCCGACGCCTCCTGCGCGGTGCTGCTCGATCGTCTCGGCGCCGGCAGCAAGGCCGCCGGCCGCGCCACCGCACGCGGCTCCGCGCGGGCCGCCGTCGCAAGCTGGAACGTGCTGTGGCCGTTCACGGTGCATCTCGGCCACCTCGCCTGGCGCGGCGTCCGTCATGTGGTGCGTGGGCTTTTCGGCCTCGACCGCACCGATCCCGATACGGTGGCGCGCGGGCGCATCAAGCTGGTGATGGCCGCCTTCTGCTGCCTGTTCGTCGCCATCGCGGTGCAGCTCTCCCACCTCGCCATGACCGCGGACGGCGGCGGCGGACGCGGGCGCGGCTCGGATGCGGTGGCCTCCGCCCGCCCCGACATCATCGACCGCAACGGCGACATCGTCGCCATCGACGTGAAGTCCCCGTCCCTCTTCGCCGAGCCGCGCCGACTGATCGACCCCGACGAGGCGCTGGAAGGCCTGCTCAAGGTGCTGCCCGACCTCGACGTAGAGGAAGCGCGCAAGCGCCTCAATTCCGGCAAGGGCTTCGCCTGGCTGAAGCGCGAGATCACGCCGGCGCAGATGCGCGCCATCCACCGCCTGGGCTTTCCCGGCATCGGCTTCCTGAAGGAAAACCGCCGCATCTATCCCGACGGCCCGATCATCTCCCACGTGATGGGCGGGGTGAACGTGGACAACCAGGGCATTTCCGGCATCGAGAAGTGGATCGACAGCCGGGGCCTCGCCGAGCTGCACCTCGCCGGCTTCGCCACTGACCGCCAGCAGGAGCCGGTTCAGCTCGCCATGGACGTGCGCGTGCAGCACGCCGTGCGCGACGAGCTGGTGAAGGCGAAGAACAAGTTCCAGGCGCTGCACGCCATGGGCGTGGTCACCGATGTGAATACCGGCGAGATCATCTCGCTGGTGTCGATCCCCGATTTCGACCCCAACAGCTCCGGCAACCCCAAGGACGACGCCTATCTCAACCGGCTGACCACCGGCGTCTACGAGATGGGCTCGACCTTCAAGGCGCTGTCGTTCGCCATGGCGCTCGATTCGGGCAAGATCGGCCTGAACTCGACCTTCGACGCCCGTGCGCCGCTGCATTTCGGCAAGTTCGCCATCCACGACTACCACGCCGAGAACCGCGTCCTCACGGTGCCCGAGATCTTCCTCGTCTCGTCCAACGTGGGTACCGCGAAGATGGTGCTGTCCCTCGGCGTGGAAGCGCACAAGGCGTTCCTGAAGAAGATGGGCCAGCTCGACCGGCTCAAGACCGAGCTGCCGGAAAGCTCCGAACCCATCGTGCCGAAGCGCTGGGGTGAACTGAACTCGGCCACCATCGCCTTCGGCCACGGTCTCTCCGTCGCCCCGCTGCAGGCCGTGATGGCGGTGAATTCCATGGTCAACGGCGGCTTCCTCATTCCGCCCACCTTCATCAAGCGCACGCCGGAAGAGGCGCAGAAGCTGGCGGTGCGCGTGCTGAAGCCCGAGACCTCGGACAAGATGCGCTACGTCATGCGCCTCAATGCCGAGAAGGGCTCGGCCAAAAAGGCCGAGGTGCCCGGCTTCCTCGTCGGCGGCAAGACCGGCACCGCCGAGAAGGTGGTGAACGGGCGCTATGCGCACAACAAGCTCCTCACGTCCTTCACCGCGATCTTCCCCATGGACAAGCCGCGCTACCTCGTTCTGGTCATGCTGGACGAGCCCAAGGCGTCGTCGGAGACCTACGGCTTCGCAACCTCGGGCTGGAACGCCGCACCCACGGCCGGCAAGATCGTCGAGCGGATTGCCCCCATGCTCAACATCGCGCCGCGCCAGAACCTGCCCGATGCGGAACAGCTGCTCCGCATGCCGCTCAAGGTTGCCGACCGCCATTGAAGTCACCGCTGCGGGATCGCGTTACCGCCACCGCAGCGGCAGCCCGCGCGGGGTGACAACCGGGGCGGGCGAATGCCAGAAAGGGGTCCGATGACCATACATTCTCTCGGACAGATCCTCGACGGCCACGCCCGCATCCTGACGCCCGACGGCGCGCAAGAGCCCATTACCGGCCTGTCCTCGGACAGCCGCCGCATCACGCCCGGCGACCTGTTCGTCGCCATCCCCGGCACCCATGCGGACGGGACCCGCTTCATCGCCGACGCCATCGCGCGCGGTGCCGCCGCCGTGCTGATGGAGCCGACCGCGCCGGCCCCCATCCTGCCGCCGCAGGTGGCCCTCGCCTTCACGCTGGACGCCCGGCGCTCCCTGTCGCTGGCCGCCGCTCGCGTCTATCCGCGCCAGCCGCAGACCATCGCCGCCATAACCGGCACCGCGGGCAAGACATCGGTCGCCTTCTTCCTGCGGCAGATCTGGGAACGGCTCGGCCATCGCGCGGCGTATCTGGGCACCATCGGGCTGGTGAAGCCGGACGGCGCGACCTATGGCAGCCTCACCACGCCCGATCCGGTGGAGCTGCACGCCACCCTGGATGCGCTGGCGGGAGAGGGCGTCACCCACATGGCGCTCGAGGCCTCCTCCCACGGCCTCGACCAGAAGCGGCTTGACGGCGTGCGCCTCGCCGCCGGCGGCTTCACCAATCTCGGCCGCGACCATCTCGACTATCACCCCACGATAGACGCCTATTTCCGCGCCAAGCTCCGCCTCTTCACCGAGGTGATGCCGCCGGACGCCGCCGCCGTGGCCGTCACCTCCGCCCCCTTCGCCGCGACCGCGCTCGCCTGGGCGCAGACGCGCGGCCTCCGGCTCCTGCCCATCGGCGAGGGACGGGCGGACGGCATCAACATCGCCGCCGCGACGGGCTCGCCAGCCGGGCAGAAGGTGATGTTCGCGGATGGCTCCAGCGCCGTCGTGCCGCTGGTCGGGCGTTTCCAGCTGGACAACGCTTTGCTCGCCGCCGGCCTCGCCATCGCCTGCGGGGCGGATCGCGCCGAGGCGTTCGCGGCCCTCGCCCACCTCAAGGGCGTTCCGGGGCGGTTGGAGCGCATGGGCGACGACCCGCGCCGGCCGGTTTTCGTGGACTACGCCCACAAGCCGGAAGCCCTCGCCACCGTGCTCGACACCCTGCGCGCCGCCATTCCCGGCCGGCTGGTAGTGGTGGTCGGCTGCGGCGGTGACCGCGACCGGGGCAAGCGGCCCATCATGGGGGCCATCGCCGCCATGAAGGCGGACATTGTGATCGTGACCGACGACAACCCGCGCAGCGAGGACCCGGCGGCGATTCGCGCCGAGGTCCTGGAAGGCGCCCGAGGCGCCGGCCGGGACAATGTGCGCGAGATCGGCGACCGGGCGGAGGCCATCCGGGCCGGCGTTGCCCTCATCGAAAGCGGGGATGCGCTGCTGGTTGCCGGCAAGGGTCACGAAACGGGCCAAATCATCGGCGACCGGACATATCCATTCTCGGATGCGGCGGAAGTCCTCGCCGCCCTCAAGGAGGTCGCGGCATGAATGCGGGCGAAACGGAAGGCCGGGTCCTCCACTCCGTGGCGGAAATGGCGGCGGCCATGGGGGCTGAGGTGCGCGGCACGCCGCGCGACGCCACCGGCATCTCCATCGACAGCCGCTCTCTGGCGACCGGCGACGCGTTCTTCGCCATCGCCGGAGAGAACAGCGACGGCCACGCCTATGTGGGCAAGGCGCTGGAGGCCGGCGCCTCGGCCTGCGTCGTGGCGCGCGACAAGCTGGAGCAACTCCCCGCCGACGCCCCCCTCTTCGTCGTGGACGACGTGCTCGCTGCCCTGACCGACCTCGCCCGCGCCAGCCGCGCGCGCTCGCAGGCGGGCATCGTCGCGGTGACGGGATCGGTGGGCAAGACCACCACCAAGGAGGCGCTGCGCATCGCCCTCGGCGCCGATGGCGAGACCCACGCCTCCGCCGCCTCCTACAACAATCACTGGGGCGTCCCCCTTTCCCTCGCCCGGCTGCCGCGCGAGGCGCGCTACGGCGTGTTCGAGATCGGCATGAACCATCCCGGTGAGATCACGCCGCTGGTGAAGCTGGTGCGCCCGCAGGTGGCCATCATCACCACCGTGGAGGCGGTTCACATCGCCCAGTTCTCGGGGATCGAGGAGATCGCCGACGCCAAGGCGGAAATCTTCCAGGGGCTGGAGGCGGGCGGCGCGGTGGTGTTGAACCTCGACAATCCCCTCTTCCCCCGCCTCAAGGCCGCCGCCGAGGCGCTGGGCATCGACCGCATCGTCACCTTCGGCGAGACAGCGGGCGCCGACGTGCGGCTGAAGGAGGCCGCGCTGCAATCTTACTGCTCGGTGGGCGTGGCGGACGTGATGGGCACGCCGGTGACCTTCAAGGTGGGCATGCCGGGCCGCCACATCGTGCAGAACATGCTGGCAGTGCTCGCCGCGGCGAAGCTCGTCGGCGCTGATCTCGCGCTGGTGGGCCTCGCGCTGTCGCGGATGAAGGCGCCCCCCGGCCGCGGCGTCGCGCTGCGCCTGCAGGTGAAGGGCGGGCAGGCGACACTGCTGGACGAGAGCTACAACGCCAACCCCGCCTCCATGCGCGCCGCCCTCGACGTGCTCAGCCGCACCCCGGTGGGCCCGCGCGGCCGCCGCATCGCGGTGCTCGGCGACATGCTGGAACTGGGCCCCGACGGCGAGGCGCACCATGCCGAACTGGCCGAGGCGATCCGCGCGGCGAAGATCGATGTGGTGTTCTGCTGCGGACCGCAGATGCATGCGCTCTGGCAGGCCCTCCCCTCGGAACGGCGGGGCGGCTATGCGATCCACGCCTCCCACCTCGAGCCCATGGTGGCGTCCGCCATCCGGGGCGGTGACACGTTGATGGTCAAGGGTTCCAACGGCAGCCGCATGGGACCGCTGGTCAAGAGCCTCGCCGAGCGCTTCCGCGCCGCCGAGGATGCGCTGCTCGAAGGATAGAATTCAGATGCTCCAGTGGCTTGCCGATCTCCACCAGTCCTTCACGGCCTTCAACGTCTTCCGCTACATCACCTTCCGCACTGGCGGGGCCGTGGTGACGGCGCTGCTGTTCGTCTTCCTGTTCGGCCCGGCGATGATTTCCATGCTGCGGCTGAAGCAGGGCAAGGGCCAGCCCATCCGCACCGACGGGCCGCAGTCGCATCTGCTCACCAAGAAGGGCACGCCCACCATGGGCGGGCTGATGATCCTCGCCGGCATCACGGTGGCGACGCTCCTGTGGGCGAACCTCTTCAACGTCTACGTCTGGGCCGTTCTGCTCGTGATGATCGGCTTCGGCATGATCGGGTTCTATGACGATTACCTGAAGGTGACGAAGCAGACCCACAACGGCCTCTCCGGCAAGACGCGCCTTGCCATCGAGGCGGTGATCTCCGGCGTTGCCGTGGTCATCATCATGACCATGGGCAAGTCGGGCCTCTCCACCTCCGTGGCCTTCCCCTTCTTCAAGGATCTGCTGCTCAACCTCGGCGTCTTCTTCGCGGTGTTCGGCGTGTTCGTCATCGTCGCCGCCGGCAATGCGGTGAACCTCACCGACGGGCTCGATGGCCTCGCCATCGTGCCGGTGATGATAGCCGCCGGCACCTTCGGCCTCATCGCCTATCTGTCCGGCAACGTGCGGTTCGCCGATTACCTGCAGATCCACTATGTCGCCGGCGCCGGCGAGCTGGCGGTGGTCTGCGGCGCGGTGATGGGAGCCGGCCTCGGCTTCCTGTGGTTCAACGCCCCGCCCGCCCAGGTGTTCATGGGAGACACCGGCTCGCTGGCGCTGGGCGGCCTGCTCGGCACGGTCGCGGTGGCCACCAAGCACGAGATCGTCCTCGCGGTGGTGGGCGGCCTGTTCGTGCTGGAGGCGGTCTCGGTGATCGTACAGGTGGCGTCGTTCAAGCTCACCGGCAAGCGGGTGTTCAAGATGGCGCCCATCCATCACCATTTCGAGCAGCTCGGCTGGACCGAGCCACAGGTGGTGATCCGCTTCTGGATCGTCGCCGTGGTGCTGGCGCTGGCGGGATTGGCGACGCTGAAGCTGCGGTGAGTACGCTATCGCTCAATCAAAGGGCCCGCCGGAGCGATCTGCGGGCCTTTTTCATGCGCCTGCCTACCTCACCCCCGCCCGCACGTATTGATGCCCAGCAGCGGATAGGCGGGGCAAAAGCGGAAGGCGGCGGTGAGCAGCATCACCACGCCGACGGCGCCGATCAGCCAGGTCCAATGCCCGAGCCCGGCCAGCGCCGGCACGGAGGGAGCCACGAAGGGCGCCAGGATCAGCACGACCCCGACAACGAAGCGCAGCACCCGGTCGATCCCACCAACGTTCGCGACCATCTCACTCTCCCGATTCCGGCATCCAGGTTCAGCGGGCGAATCCAGCGCAGCACGCAAGCGATCCCGCCAGCTACATTCAATAATATGAATGTCGAAACGGGCAAGCAGGGGATTTCCCTTAAGGCGCGCCGCGCCGGCCTCTGCCTACGAAAGGGGTTCGCACTTTTTCGCATCATGCTCTAGACGGATGCCCGGACTGCATTGCCGCAACGGACGATTTTACCGCCATGATCCCCGTCACCGTCTTCAAGGATGCAACCGTCGCCCTTTTCGGGCTGGGTGGCTCGGGCCTTGCCACCGCAGAGGCGCTCAAGGCCGGCGGCGCCACCGTTGTCGCCTATGACGATTCCGAAGCCTCGCGCCGCAAGGCCGGCGAGGCGGGTATCCTCGTGCAGGATCTCCACGACATCGACTGGACCATCGTCCAGGCGTTGATCCTCGCCCCCGGCGTGCCGCTCACCCATCCCGAGCCGCATTGGTCGGTGAAGCTGGCGCAGGCGGCGGGCGTCGAGATCATCGGCGACATCGAGCTGTTCTGCCGCGAGCGGCAGGCCATCGCGCGCCGCTCGCCGTTCATCGCCATCACTGGCACCAACGGCAAGTCCACAACCACGGCGCTCATCACCCACATCCTGCGCGTTGCCGGACGCGACGTGCAGATGGGCGGCAACATCGGCACCGCCATCCTTTCCCTCGCCCCGCCGAAGCCCGGCCGCGTGCATGTGGTGGAGTGCTCCTCCTACCAGATCGACCTTGCCCCCGGCCTCGACCCCTCCGTGGGGGTGATGCTCAACATCACGCCGGACCATCTCGACCGCCACGGCACCATCGAGAACTACGCAGCGGTCAAGGAACGCCTCGTCACCGGGGTCGAGCAGACCGGCACCGCCGTGGTCGGCGTGGACGACGATTTCTCCGCCGCCATGGCCGACCAAGCAGAGCGGGCCGGCAAGCATGTGGTGCGCATCTCGGTTCGGCGGCCGCTGCCGGACGGCATCTGGCGCGAGGGCGAGACCCTGGTGGTGTCCGAAGGCGGAGCCGAGGTCTTCCGCCTCCCGCTGGGCGGCATCGGCTCCCTGCGCGGGGCGCACAATGCCCAGAACGCTGCCGCCGCCTATGCCGCCTGCCGTGCGCTCGGCGTCGCGCCGGAGGTCATCGCGGTGGCCATGAAGCGCTTCCCCGGCCTCGCCCACCGCATGGAAGAGGTGGGCAACAAGGGCAAGGTGCTGTTCGTCAACGATTCCAAGGCGACCAATGCGGACGCCGCCGAACGGGCGCTGACGAGCTTTACCGACATCTTCTGGATTGCCGGCGGCAAGCCGAAGGCCGGCGGCATCGCGCCGCTCGCGCCTTTCTTCGATCGTATCGCCAAGGCCTATCTGATCGGCGAGGCGGCGCAGGATTTCGCCGCGACGCTGGCGGACACGGTGCCCCACGAGATCGTCGGCACCCTCGACAAGGCGGTGGAAGCCGCCGCGCGGGATGCCGAAGCCGCCGGGCGCCCGGATGCGGTGGTGCTGCTGTCGCCCGCCTGCGCCAGCTTCGACCAGTATCCCAATTTCGAGGTGCGCGGAGAGGCCTTCCGCACGCTGGTGCAGGCGCTGCCGGGCATCGAGGCCCGCACCCGGTCCACCACGCCGGTGGCGCAGAAGGAGCCGCCCAAGGGCGGCGGCCATCCGCACGGCAATCCCCATGGCAACCCGCATGGCGGTGGACACCCCCATGGTGCGGGAGGCCACATGGGCGGACATCCCGGAGGCCATCCCGGCAAGGGGCATCCCTGACCCCCGCCCCGGCTTCGTCCGCCGCCCCCCAATCCACCCCGAGCCGGCGGCTGGCCTTGTGATTCAAGGCCTTCCGTGGCATTTGTGCGCCGCACAATGGAGAGATCGATGGCCGAGACCGGCACCCGCACGCCCCTGCACGCCCCGCCGCTGGTGGAAGGCCTCTCCGCCTTCGCCGGCGCCTACGACCTGATCCTCTGCGACGTCTGGGGCGTGCTGCACAACGGCGTCGCGTCCTTTCCCTCCGCCTGCGAGGCACTGACGAAGGTGCGGGCGGGCGGCGCCACGGTGGTGCTGGTGTCCAACGCGCCGCGGCCCAACCGCTTCATCATGGGCATGCTGGACGGCCTTGGCGTGCCGCGCACCGCCTATGACGCCATCGTCACCTCCGGCGACGTGACACGCGACATGCTGGAAGCGCGGCCCGGCGCCCGCGTCTATCACCTGGGTCCTGCGCGGGACGTGGGCACGTTCGACGGGCTGGACCTCACCCTCACCGGCCTTGAAGTTGCGGACCTCGTGGTCTGCACCGGCCTCCTCGACGACGACGTGGAGACGCCGGAGGACTACGCCGACGCCCTCGCCGCCATGAAGGCGCGGGAACTGCCGTTCATCTGCGCCAATCCGGACCTCGTGGTGGAGCGCGGCGACAAGCTCATCTTCTGCGCCGGGGCCATCGCCCAGGCC
>JAEWBL010000583.1 GCA_023391175.1 Pseudomonadota bacterium | reverse complement strand
CGCTCCCGCGAGCGCACGGGGCGCCCGTCCGGCATCACGAACGCGACCTCGCGATGGGCGACGGCCGGGCCGGGGTGGGCAATCGCGAGGCCCGTTTCCTCCAGAAGCTCGCGGCAGGCGGCGGCCTCGTAGGTCTCGCCCGGCTCAAGACCGCCTCCGGGCGGGGCCCAATAGACGTTTCCGGCCAGCGCGCCGTCGGCATAAGCGAAGCGGAACAGCAGCAGCCGGTCCTCGGCGTCGAGCACGAGGAGCCGGGCGGCAGGGCGGTCGATGGCGTCGTCCACGGCGCTCACAGGAAGCTCTGCGGGTCCACGTCGATGGCGACCTTGATGTTGCCCGTCACCTTCGGTGCGACGGACCGCCATTCCCGCAGATAGGCCGGCAGATCGAAATTGCGCGGCGAACGCACCAGAAGCCGCCAACGATGGCGTCCGCGCAGAAGGGCCAGGGGGGCTTCCGCCGGGCCGAGGATGCGCACCTCCGGGACGATGGGCGCCGAGGCAACAAGGCGCCGGGCATGGCCTTCCGCCACATGGGCCTCGCTGGCCGAGACGATGAGCGCCGCCATGCGGCCGAAGGGGGGAAGCTGCGCCTCCTCGCGGGCGGCGATCTCCACGTCATAGAAGGCGTCGCGATCGCCGGTGACGAGCGCGCGCATCACCGGGTGCTCGGGCATGTGGGTCTGGATGAAGCCGCGGCCCTCCGCCTTGCCGCGTCCGGCGCGCCCCGCCACCTGATGCACCAGTTGGAACGTGCGCTCGGCGGCGCGCGGGTCGCCATGGCCGAGGCCCACATCCGCATCGACCACGCCCACCAAGGCGAGGCCGGGGAAATTATGGCCCTTGGCGACGAGCTGGGTGCCCACCACCACATCCACGTCGCCCTTCGCGACCGCATCGAGTTCGGCGCGCATCCGTTCCACCCCGCCCAGCAGGTCCGAGGAGAGGACGAGGGCGCGGGCGTTGGGGAAGAGGGTATGCACCTCCTCCTGGAGTCGCTCCACGCCGGGCCCGACGGGTACAAGGCTGTCCGGCGCATCGCAGGCGGGGCATTTTTCGGGAACCGGGGCCTGATAGCCGCAATGGTGGCAGGTGAGACGGCGGCGGAAGCGGTGCTCCACCAGCCAGGCGGAGCAGGAGGGGCAGCGCATCCGGTGGCCGCACGAACGGCACAGGGTGAGCGGCGCATAGCCCCGGCGGTTGAGGAACAGGAGGGCCTGCTCGCCCGCCTCCAGCGTCGTGTTGATCTCCGCTTCCAGCCGCGGCGCGATCCAGCGGCCGCGCGGCGGGCCTTCCTTGCGCAGGTCGATGGGGGAGAGCCCGGGCACCTTGGCACCGCCGAAGCGCACCGGCAAAGCCAACCGTCGGTAGCGTCCGCGCCGGGCATTCACCTCGGTCTCGATGGAGGGCGTCGCCGAGGCCAGCACGATGGGTGCCGAGGCGAGCCGTGCCCGCACCACCGCCATGTCGCGGGCGTGGTAGCAGACGCCATCGTCCTGCTTGTAGGCCGGGTCGTGCTCTTCATCGACGATGATGAGGCCGAGATCCCGGAACGGCAGGAACAGGGCTGAGCGTGCCCCCGCCACCACCTTCACCTGTCCCGAGGCGACTTCGTTGAGCACCTTCGCCCGCCGCCGGGTGGACACGCCGGAGTGCCATTCCGCCGGCTTCACGCCGAAGCGCTCGGTGAAGCGGTCGAGGAAGGCCTGGGTGAGGGCGATCTCCGGCAGCAGGATCAGCGCCTGCCGACCGGCGCGGATCGCTTCCGCCACCGCCTCGAAATAGGTCTCGGTCTTGCCGGAGCCGGTCACGCCGTCAAGCAGGTGGACGGCAAATGTCTTCGCCTTCACCGCTGCCACCATGGCCCCCGCCGCCTCCGCCTGCGGCTGGGAGAGTTCGGGCACGGAATGGTCGGGATCGGGCGGGTAGGCGGCGGGCTCGGGCGGCAGAACGACAGCTTCCAGCGTCCCGTCATCCACCAGCCCGTCCACCACGGAGGGGGAGACGCCGGCCTCCCGAGCGGCCTCGGTCTTCCCGCGCACGAAGCCGTCGGCCAGCGTGTCCAGAAGCCGCGCCCGGGCGGCCGTCATGCGCGCCGGCGCCGTGCCGGTGAGCCGTACCCCAACCCGCTCGCGCGCCGCGCCGGGGCTTTCGCCGTGCCGCAGCGCCATGCGCAGCACCATGCCACGCGGCGCGAGCGTGTAGTCGGCCATCCAGTCGATGAGCCTGATGAGGTCGGGCGGCAGCGGCACGTAATCGAGCTTCGCCTTCACCGCCTTGAGCTTGCCGGCCTCCACCGCTTTGCCGCCGGCTGGGCGCGCGTGCGGCCAGACCACCCCGATGACGCTCTTGGTGCCGAGCGGCACCTGCACCAGGTCGCCGGGCGACACCTCCATCCCCTCGGGCAAGAGATAGGAATAGGCGGCGTCGAGGCCGAGGGGCAGGAGGACATCGACGGTGCGCGGGCTCATGTTCGTCTTTTGGTCCGGCGCGCGGGAAAGGTCAAAGGGGGTTTCTCCCCCTTGCGTTCCAGGTTGCGCGCGTCTACCTCGAACCCATGAAATTCCTCGATCAGGCCAAGGTCTATGTGCGCTCCGGTGACGGTGGGGCGGGGTGCGTCTCGTTCCGGCGCGAGAAGTTCATCGAGTTCGGCGGTCCCGATGGCGGCGACGGCGGGCGGGGCGGTGACGTGTGGATCGAGTGCGTGGACGGCCTCAACACGCTGATCGACTATCGCTACCAGCAGCATTTCAAGGCCAAGAAGGGCGACCACGGCAGGGGCGCCAGATGCACCGGCGCCAAGGGCGCGGACGTGGTGCTGAAGGTGCCGGCCGGCACCCAGATCCTCGATGAGGACGAGGAGACCATCCTCGCCGACCTCACCGAGGTCGGCCAGCGCATCAAGCTTCTGGAGGGCGGCAACGGCGGCTTCGGCAATGCCCAGTTCAAGACCTCCACCAACCAGGCCCCCCGCCGCGCCAACCCCGGCCTCGAGGGCCAAGAACGGTGGATCTGGCTACGGCTGAAACTCATCGCCGACGCCGGTCTCGTCGGCCTGCCCAATGCCGGCAAGTCCACCTTTCTCGCGGCAACCACGGCGGCGAAGCCCAAGATCGCCGATTATCCGTTCACCACGCTGCATCCCGGCCTTGGCGTGGTGCGGGTGGACGGGCGCGAGTTCGTGCTCGCCGATATTCCCGGGCTGATCGAGGGTGCCCACGAGGGGGTCGGCATCGGCGACCGTTTCCTCGGCCATGTGGAGCGCTGCCGCGCGCTTCTGCATCTGGTGGACGGCACGTCCGAGCACGCCGGCAAGGCCTACAAGACTGTCCGTGCCGAGCTTGCCGCCTATGGCAACGGGCTCGACGAGAAGCCGGAGATCGTTGCCCTCTCCAAGGTGGATGCGCTCTCGCCCGAACTGCTCAAGCAGCAGAAGGAGCGCCTGCAGCGCGCGGCGAAGAAGAAACCGCTGCTCCTCTCCGCCACCTCAGGTCAAGGCGTGCCGGAGGCGCTCAGGGCGCTTCTTGCGGTCGTGGAAGAGGCGCGCGGCGTCGAGAAGGAAGAGGCGGCGCCGCGGGAAGGGTGGCAGCCTTAGGGCGCCTTGCGGATCCGCCCCATCGGCTGACCGCGGACGGCCGGGCTTGAACATCGGGCAGGCTATGGCCTATGCCGTGGCCAAGGCGCATGACGTGCCGCTCCTCTTCAAGGGGGATGATCTCTCCCGCACCGACGTGCGCCGTCCGCACGCCTGACGTGCCTTGCCGGTTCACAAGTCCATGGCCACCCCCGAGACCGCCTCCCCCGAAACTGCCGTTGAAGCGTCTTCCGACGCGCAGGCGAAGACGCCCGCCTTCGCCGATTTCCGCCGCATCGTCATCAAGGTGGGCTCGGCCCTTCTGGTCGATCGCGCGCAGGGGCGGGTGCGTCTTGCCTGGCTGACCTCGCTGGTGGAGGACATTGCCGCGTTGCACGCCAAAGGCTGCGAAGTGCTGGTGGTCTCCTCCGGCGCCATCGCGCTGGGGCGCACCGTGCTCGGACTTCCGTCGGGCCCGCTGAAGCTGGAGGACAGCCAGGCCGCCGCCGCCGTGGGGCAGATCGCGCTCTCCAAGACCTGGGCGGACATCCTCGGCCACTACAACATCACCGCCGGGCAGGTGCTGCTGACGCTGGGCGACACGGAGGAGCGCCGCCGTTATCTCAACGCGCGCTCCACCCTCGGCCGGCTGATGGAGCTGCGCTCCGTGCCCATCATCAACGAGAATGACACGGTCGCCACCGCCGAGATCCGCTACGGCGACAACGATCGCCTCGCCGCCCGCGTCGCCACCATGGCGAGCGCCGATCTGCTGGTGCTGCTGTCCGACATCGACGGGCTCTACACGGCGCCGCCGGCCAAGGACCCGGATGCCGCGCACATCCCCGTGGTGCCGCGCATCACCGCCG
>JAEWBL010000158.1 GCA_023391175.1 Pseudomonadota bacterium | reverse complement strand
CCTATGGCCGCGGCAGCGACGGGGGCGCGCCGGCCCGGGGGACGCCCGGCGCCCGCACCTTCTTCGTCGCCCATTTCAAGGAGGCGCTGGAGCTGCGCGCGCTGCTGCCCGAGGCGGTGATCCACGTGCTCAACGGCCTTCTGCCGGGGACGGCCGCCGACCATGTGGCGGCGAACCTGCGGCCGGTGCTCGGCTCGGTGCCCGAGATCACCGAATGGAGCGACTTCTGCCGCGAGCGGGGCGCCGACCTGCCCGCCGCCATCCATGTGGATACCGGCATGAACCGGCTCGGCCTCTCGGTGGACGAGGCGGTACAGCTCGCCGGGACGCGCAAGATGCTCGGCTTCACGCCGAGCCTCGTCATGAGCCACCTCGCCTGCGCCGACACCCCCGGCCATGCGCTCACCGCCCGCCAGCGCGCGGTGTTCGCCGACGTGATCCGCCGCTTCCGCGGCGTGCCGGGCTCGCTGGCCAATTCCGCCGGCACCCTGCTGGGCCGCGATTTCCGCTTCGAGCTGGTCCGTCCGGGCATCTTCCTCTATGGCGGCGTCGCCATCACCGGCGTGCCGCCGCTGCGTCCCGCTGTGCGGCTGGAGGTGAAGATCATCCAGATCTCCACCGTCGCGGCCGGCGAAACGGTGGGCTACGGCGCCGCCGAGCGGCTGAAGCGGCCGAGCCGCCTCGCCACCGTCTCCATCGGCTATGCGGACGGGCTGTTTCGCGCCGCGGGCTCCTCCGACCTCGCCAAGGGGGTGGAGGCCATCGTCGCCGGCCGGCGCTGCCATCTGGTGGGCCGCGTCTCCATGGACCTCGCCACCCTCGACATCACCGACCTGCCCGAGGGCGCGGTGCAGCGGGGCGACGTGGCCGTGTTCCTCGGCGACGGCATCAGCGTGGACGACCTCGCGGCCCGCTCCGGCACCATCGGCTACGAGGTCCTCACGTCCCTCGGCGCCCGCTACGCCCGCCGCTACATCGGCGGCTGAGGGGCGCGCTTGGGGGCGACCGGGGCCTGTGCGGCGGCCAGCTCCGCCGCATAGGTCTCCTCGAACCAGCCGATGCGCTTCTCGAAGGCGGGGCTCAGGCGCTGGTCCTCCGTGATCTGCCGGGCGACGCTCTGCTGGCCCTCGCACACCGCATTGTCCTCGGCGAGCACGCGGCGCGCGTAGAAGGGCACGATGCGTGCGATCATTTTCTGCGCGAAGCGGTCGAAAAGGCCGAGCAGACCCTGCCGCGGCGGCGCGATGGGGCCCTGGATGAGCCAGCCCTCCAGCCGCGAGCGGTCATGGGCCAGCGGCGCATAGCGCAGCACCATGACCGAATAATAGGAGCGGCCGAACAGGTCGATGGTGTGGAACTGGGACGCCCCGAAGGTGGGGAACAGGTTCACGATGAGATAGTCGCGGGCGCGATAGGTGCCCGCCCGGCAATCGGCGAGCACGCCCGCCACCGGGTCGTCCCCCGGCTCGGTGGTGTAGAGGCTGTGCCGGCCGAAGCGCGCATAGGTGACCTCCTTCGCCTTCAGATAGCCGTTGGCGCCGAAGGTGGAGGGGTGGACGGCGACGATATGGTAGTCGTCCAGCGTCACGTGGGTGAGGAACTTCCAGTTGGCGGGCACCTCCCCGCCGAAGCGGGTGAAGGTGCGCCCGGGCGGGCAGAGCGCGGCGAGGATGGGCGCGGCGTCGCCGAGAAAGTCCGCGAGGGTCTCACCGTCCGGATCGGGAAACCGCCCGAACACGAGACCGGCGAACGCCTCCACCTCGATGGGCTTCAGGTGCGCGCCAAGCTGCTTCGGCAGGCAGCCATAGGCCTCGTCGCAGACGGGGATGCCCAGCGCCTGGCCCTCGGCATTGTAGCGCCAGTGGTGGAACGCGCAGACCATGGCACCCTTCCCGCTCCGCTCGCGGCGGATGGGGTGGAAGCGGTGGGCGCAGACATTCTCGAAGCCGCGCAGCCGGTCGCCGAAACGCTGGATGAAGACGGAGCGCCCGCCGAGATCGGTGCGGAACCACTGGCCGTCCTCACTGACCTCCCCATCGAGGCACAGGAAGGTCCACACCCGCCCCAGCGCCTGCTGCTCCGCCGCGAAGGCGGCGGGATCGGTGGCCGCGCGCACCCATTCGGCGGGCTGGCCGGAGGCGGGGGCGGCAGAGGAAGGAACCGACGGGTCTTGGAACACGGGCGATCCCCTGACGTCACGGAAAAGGGCAGCGCAGGGTGATTAGCAGAGGTGTCCCGCTCCCGCCATCTGGAGATGCGCCGCAGGGCGCGCGCAACTCTGAAGGCCAAGCCGGTCGTTCGCTCCGCTCCCCATGACGCGAGGCCAATGGGGTATAAGGAGAACATCGCCCGAGATTCGGGCCTCCAGACCCGGCCGGTCCGCCCGCGCCGAGGGTGATGCTCATGGCCCGGCGCGACACGTCCTTCATCTGCCAGTCCTGCGGCGCGGTCTATGCCCGCTGGCAGGGCAAGTGCGAAGCGTGCGGTGGCTGGAACACCATTTCGGAAGAGGTGGCGGTGGCCGCCAGCGTCCCGGCCGCCCAGCGCTCCGGCCGCAAGGGCCGCGCGGTGGTGCTGGAAAAGCTGGAAGGCACCGCCAAGCCCGCCCCGCGCCTCGTCTCCGGCATCGGGGAGCTGGACAGGGTGGCCGGCGGCGGCTTCGTGCCGGGCTCCATCCTGCTCATCGGCGGCGACCCCGGCATCGGCAAGTCCACCCTGCTGGTGCAGGCCTCGGCAGCGCTCGCCCAGCGCGGGCAGCGCGTCGTCTACGTCTCCGGCGAGGAGGCGGTGGACCAGGTGCGCCTGCGCGCCCAGCGGCTCGGACTGGAAAAGGCGGACGTGGGCCTGGCGGCCGAGACCAATGCGGAAAACATCATCGCCACGCTCTCCGGCGGGCCGCCCGTTCACATGGTCGTGATCGATTCCATCCAGACCATGTGGTCGGACAGCGTGGAGAGCGCGCCGGGAACGGTGACGCAGGTGCGCACCTCCGCCCAGCTTCTCGTGCGCTATGCCAAGCAGACGGGGGCCTGCGTGATCCTCGTCGGCCATGTCACCAAGGATGGGCAGATCGCCGGCCCCCGCGTGGTGGAGCACATGGTGGACGCGGTGTTCTCCTTCGAGGGCGACGGCGGCCACCAGTTCCGCATCCTGCGCGCGCAGAAGAACCGCTTCGGCCCCACCGACGAGATCGGCGTGTTCGAGATGACCGGGCGCGGGCTCTCCGAGGTGGCGAACCCCTCCGAGCTGTTCCTGTCCAACCGCGACGCCGGGGCGCCGGGCACCGCCGTGTTCGCCGGCATGGAGGGCACGCGGCCGGTGCTGGTGGAGATCCAGGCGCTGGTCGCCCCCTCTTCGCTGGGCACCCCGCGCCGGGCGGTGGTGGGGTGGGACCCCAACCGCCTCTCCATGGTGCTGGCGGTGCTCGATGCCCGCTGCGGCGTGCGGCTCGGCGGGCACGATGTCTATCTGAACGTCGCCGGCGGGCTGAAGATCGGCGAGCCGGCGGCGGACCTCGCGGTGGCCGCCGCGCTCGTCTCCTCCCTCACCGGCGCGCCCTTGCCGGCGGATGCGGTGCATTTCGGCGAGGCGAGCCTCACCGGCGCGGTGCGCCCCGTCTCGCAGGCGCAGGCGCGGCTGAAGGAGGCGGCAAAGCTCGGCTTCGGCAGTGCCGTCATCCCCTCCGGCGGCCTCGACGGGCTCGACCCGCCGGTCTCGGTGCGGCCCGTCTCCTCGCTGGCGGAGCTGGTGGCCGGCATCGCGGCCAGCGCCCCTCGCCGGGCTCCGCGCGAGACGCGCGACACTGCCATGCGCGAAACGCGGGTCTCCAGTGACCGCAATCCCCCGCAAAGGGCCATCCAGCACGCGGACTGGAGCGACGACGAGGAAAGGTGACGCGGGCGGGCGCGCAAGCTATATCACCCCCGCGGCTGGGCTCTCCGGGGGTGGGCGGGTCGCGCGCATGCGCGTCCGGCGGTGCGCCCATCACGGATCGATGCGCCGATGCCCATAACCTTGCTCGACATTATCGTTCTCTCGGTGATGCTGATTTCCGGCATCCTGGCGATGGTTCGCGGCTTTCTGCGGGAAGTCTTCTCCATCCTGTCCTGGGCAGTCGCAGCCGGCGTCACCGTCTATTTCTACAAGTCCGCTCTGCCTGTGGTGAAGCAATACATCTCGCAGGACTCCGCGGCTCTTGCGGTGACGGTGGCATTGCTGTTCCTCGGCACGCTGCTCATTGCCTCCATCATCACCGCGCGCATCTCGGATCTGGTGCTCGACAGCCGAATCGGCGCCCTCGACCGCACTTTGGGCTTCGCCTTCGGCCTCGCCCGCGGGCTGCTGCTGATGGTGATCGCGCTCCTGTTCTTCAACTGGCTGGTGCCGCCCGAGAAGCAGCCGCCGTGGGTCGCCAACGCAAAATCGCTTCCCGCCATCACGAAAGCGGGGGAGTGGCTGAAGGCGCAGTTGCCGGATGACCCTGAAAACACCATTTTGAACAAGTTGAAGAAGCCGCCCGCCGCTGAGGAGGGTGACACGACTGCCGCCCCGGCCGCCCCGACGGGGGGACAGCGTTAGGTTCTTTTTGGGGGCAGCAACAGACCGGCCTGTCGGCCGGGGCATTCACGCGGGGGCATGCGCCTTCCGCGCTATGGGTGCTCCCGGTTCCGATTGCCCGGCGCAAGCTCGCACGGCGCTGCCTGACCGGCCCGCGCGGAGGGTGCATGATGGACTTGGGATGTGACGGGCCGATCTCAGTGGCCGGCGGTGAAAGCGCTTCCCGCGCAGACGGTGAAGACCACGCAGGCGGTCGCACCGCTCTCGATCTCGACCTGAACGGCGACCGCCTCCGCGAGGAATGCGGCGTCTTCGGCATCTACGACCACCCCGAGGCCGCGGCCATCACCGCCATCGGCCTTCACGCCCTCCAGCATCGCGGACAGGAAGCCGCCGGCATCGTCTCCTATGACGGCCGCCGCTTCCACTCCGAGCGCCGCCTCGGCCTTGTGGGCGACGCGTTCTCCGACGCCGCCGTCATCGCCCGCCTGCCCGGCGACAGCGCGGTGGGCCATGTGCGCTACTCCACCACCGGCGAGACCCTGCTGCGCAACGTGCAGCCTTTGTTCGCCGAGCTGGACGCGGGTGGCTTCGCCGTGGGCCACAACGGCAACCTCACCAACGGCCTCACGCTGCGCCGCCAACTGGTGCGCGAGGGCGCCATCACCCAGTCCACCACGGACACCGAGGTGATCCTCCATCTCGTGGCGCGCTCCCGCAAGCCGCGCTTCGTGGACCGCTTCATCGACGCCATCCGCACGCTGGAAGGCGCCTATTCGCTGGTGGCGCTCACCAACAAGAAGCTCATCGGCGCCCGCGACCCCCTCGGCATCCGCCCGCTGGTGCTCGGCTCGCTGGACGGCTCCCCCATCCTCGCCTCCGAGACCTGCGCCCTCGACATCATCGGCGCGCGCTACGTGCGCGACATCGAGAACGGCGAGTGCGTGGTGATCTCGGACGATGGCATCGAATCCTTCCGCTTTGTCCCCGAGCAGGCGCCCCGCCCCGACATCTTCGAGTACATCTACTTCGCCCGTCCCGATTC
>JAEWBL010000125.1 GCA_023391175.1 Pseudomonadota bacterium | reverse complement strand
CCTGAAAACCGACATGCGCCGCACCGCGCGCACGCCGAAGGGCGCGACGGGCGCATCCGGCCACGTCGCGCCGGCGGAGTGAGGGCATGGCTGCGATCGAACCCAATCTGGCAGGCCTCGCGATCTTCGCGGGGCTGTGGACGGCGGCCTGCCTCGGCTTCCTCGTGCTCTCCGGCATGTTCCCGGCGAGCACCCGGCCGGCGGGGGCGCGTCAGGCGGGGGGGCGCGCCCTCGTTCTGGTGAACAGCCTTTTGTGGCTGGCGCTGGCGGCCGCCGCGCTCGCCTACGGCTACGCCAACCTGCGCTTGACGAGCCTGATCGTCGTCGGCGGCCTCGTGCTGCTGTTCGCGCCGGCACCGTTCGATCTGCTGCCGACGCCATTCCGTGATGGACGCCGGGGTCTCGCCGCTCTGGTCGCGCTCCAGGGATCGGCGCTCGCTGTCTGGGCCGTGCTTCCCGGCGGCGGTTCCGGGCTCATCTGAAGGTCAGCGCCGGCATCGTCCGGCCAGCAAGAGGGGATATCCCATGCCCACCCACATCAAGTTCATCCTGTCGCTCGTCGTCCTCGCCGTCGCGGCGGCGGGATATGCGTTCCAGTCCGCGCTCGGGCAGGAGGGGCCGAAATATGCGGTTGCCTTCCTCGGCGTCTTCATGGTCGTCGCCATGTGGGTGTTCCCGGAGGTGCAGCGCCGGCCGGGCGACAAGGTCTAGCCCTGCAGAAAAGCAAGAAGGGGAAGCAGGGGCATGATCGCCATCATTTTCGAGGTGTGGCCGGCCGAGGGCCAGCGCGACACCTATCTCGACCTTGCCGCGCGCCTGCGCGTGGAACTGGAGACGATGGACGGCTTCATCTCGGTCGAGCGGTTCGAAAGCCTCACCAATCCGGGCAAGATGCTCTCGCTTTCCATCTGGCGCGATGAGGAATCGGTGAAGGCCTGGCGCAACCTCACCTCCCATCGCAAGACGCAGGCGGCGGGGCGGGCCGGGGTGTTCCGCGACTATCGCCTGCGGGTCGCGGCCGTGGTGCGCGACTACGGCATGTTCGAGCGTGACGAGGCGCCCGACGACAGCAGGGCTCTGCACAAGCCGAAGGCCGCCGCGGCCGATCCCGCCTTCTGAGGTTCAGCGCAGCTCCGGCGGCCAGTCGAGGCCGGAACGACCCGCCGGGTCGGGCGGGGCGGCTGCGGCGGCTATTTCGTCGTCGCCGAGGCCGGCCTCACGCAGGACCTCGGCGGTGCAATCACTGAGATCGAGCGGATGGGCCTGTGCGGGCGTGCGCGAAAGGCGGGGCACCGCGGGCACCCGGTTGGGTCCGCTGTCCGGATGGCGGGCGGCGATGTGGGGATCGCTCCACACCTCGTCCGGCGCCAGCACCGGCGCGACGCAGGCGTCCGTGCCGGCGAACAGGGCGGTCCAGTGGTCGCGCGGTTGGCCGGCGAAGGTGGCAGCGAGCGTGCGCTCGATTTCGGGCCATAGATCCCGCCGCATGTGGTCCGGCGCCTCGCCGAGGTCGAGACGTTGCCATAGCGCCTCGAAAAATCCCCGCTCCAGCGCGCCGACCGCGATGAAGCGGCCGTCCGCACAGCGATAGGAGCGATAGAAAGGCGCTCCGCCGCCGAGCAGCCCGTCGCCGCGCGTGGGCCAGTGCGGCGTCTTCCACAGCGGCCAGTGCATCGCCATCAGGGAGAGCGCGCCGTCCACCATGGCGGCGTCGATCTTCTGGCCCTGCCCGGTGCTCTTCGCCTCGATCACCGCAGCGAGGATGCCCAGCGCGGCGATCAGGCTGCCGCCGGCGAAGTCCGCGACGAGATTGAGCGGGGCTTCGGGCGGTCCATCCTTCGGCCCCATCGACCCCAGCACGCCGGCGAGCGCGAGATAGGTGATGTCGTGCCCAGCCTCCAGGGCACGCGGGCCGTGCTGCCCGAAGCCGGTCAGGGAGCAGTAGACGAGGCGTGGATTGAGCGCCGCCAACGTCTCATAGCCCGCCCCGATCCGATCGGCGACGCCGGGGCGGAAGCCCTCCACCAGCACGTCGGCGGTCTTCACCAGCGCGTGGAGTGCGGCCCGGCCGGCGGGTGCTTTCAGGTCGAGGGAGATATGCCGCTTGCCGCGGGAGAACTCCGGAATGGCGACGCCGGCGCGTCCGCCGCCCACCACGATCACCTCCGCCCCGAAATCCGCCAGCAGCATGGTGCAATAGGGGCCGGGGGCGAGCCGGGAGAGACCCACCACGCGGAGGCCGGCGTGGGGGCCAGGGGGGGAGGGCGCTTCCGCCATCACAGCCCCCGCGCGATGACGATGCGCTGCACGTCGCTCGTACCCTCATAGATCTGGCACACTCGCACATCTCGATAGATGCGCTCCACGGGGAAGTCCGCCAGATAGCCGTAGCCGCCGAATGTCTGAATGGCGGAAGAGCACACCTGCTCCGCCATCTCGGAGGCGAACAGCTTCGCCATGGACGCCTCGGTGAGGCACGGCAGGCCGGCTTCGCGCAGGGAGGCGGCGTGAAGCACCATCTGGCGGGCCGCTTCGATGCGGGTCGCCATGTCGGCGAGGCGGAAGGCAACCGCCTGATGCTCCATGATGGGCTTGCCGAAGGTCACGCGCTCCTTCGCATAGGTGCGCGCCGCCTCGAACGCCGCGCGTGCCATGCCCACGCATTGCGAGGCGATGCCGATCCGTCCGCCTTCCAGATTGGACAGGGCGATCTTCAGGCCCTCGCCCTCGGCCCCGAGCCTGAGGTCGCCCGGTAGGCGCATGTCGTTGAAGGCGAGCTGGCAGGTGTCGGAGGAATGCTGGCCCAGCTTCTCCTCCACCCGCACCACCTCGTAGCCGGGGGTGTCGGTGGGCACGATGAAGGCGGAGATGCCCTTCTTCCCCGCGTCCGGGTCGGTGACGGCAAAGACGATAATCACGTCGCCGTTCTTGCCGGAGGTGATGAACTGCTTGGCGCCGGAGAGCACGTAATGGTCGCCGTCCCGCCGGGCGCGGGTGCGCAGGGCGGCGGCATCTGATCCGGCCTGCGGCTCGGTGAGGGCAAAGCCTCCGATCCATTCGCCGCTCGCCAGCTTTGGCAGGAAGCGCGCCTTCTGCGCATCCGTGCCGAACTTCACGATGGGCATGCAGCCGACAGACGAGTGAACGCTGACGATCGTGGAGCACGCACCGTCCGCCGCGGCGATCTCCTCCAGCGCGAGGGCATAGGAGACGAGATCGGTGGCCGAGCCGCCATGCTCCTCCGGCACCAGCATGCCGAGGAAACCGAGGGCGCCCAGCTCCTTCAGTTCGTCGCCCGGGAAGCGGTGCTCCCTGTCCCGCGCCGCCGCGCCGGGAGCGAGGCGCTCCTGCGCGAAGGCGCGCACCGCGTAGCGGATGGCAACCTGGGTTTCGGTGAGGATCATGGCAGGCTCCTCCGGTTCTTGTTGTTGGATGTCCTTGGCGACCTCTGCCTCAGCTCAGGCGCTCGATGGCCACGGCCGTCGCCTCGCCACCGCCGATGCACAGCGAGGCGATGCCGCGCTTGAGCCCGTAGCGCTCCAGCGCCGCCAGCAGCGTCACCATCACCCGGGCGCCCGAAGCCCCGATGGGATGGCCGAGGGCGCAGGCGCCGCCGTGGACGTTCACCTTGTCCTCCGGCAGGCCGAGATCGCGCATGGCGGCCATGGGCACCACGGCGAACGCCTCGTTGATCTCGAACAGGTCCACGTCCTGCAGGTCCCAGCCGGTCTTCGCGGCGAGCTTCTGCACCGCGCCGATGGGAGCTGTGGTGAAAAGGTTCGGCGCCTGGGCGTGGGTGGCATGGCCGACGATGGCGGCGAGCGGCGTGAGGCCACGCTTCTCCGCCTCCGAGCGGCGCATGAGCACGAGGGCGGCCGCGCCGTCAGAGATGGAGGAGGAGTTTGCCGCCGTCACCGTGCCGCCGTCGCGGAAGGCGGGCTTCAGCGTCGGGATCTTGTCCAGCTTCGCCTTCGGGGGCTGCTCGTCCGCCGATACCACGCGCTCGGTCTTGCCGGACTTCACGGTAACGGGGGTGATCTCCCTGTCGAAGGCGCCACCGGCCATGGCCTTCTGCGCCTTGGTGAGGGAGGCGATGGCAAAGGCATCCTGCGCCTCGCGGGTGAACTGGTAGGCCTCCGCGCATTCCTCCGCGAAGGTGCCCATGAGGCGGCCCTTGTCGTAGGCGTCCTCCAGCCCGTCGAAGAACATGTGGTCGATGACCCTGCCGTGGCCCATGCGGTAGCCGCCACGGGCGCGGTCGAGCAGGTACGGAGCGTTGGTCATGCTCTCCATGCCGCCCGCAACGGCGACGGAGGCCGAGCCGGCGGCGAGGAGGTCGTGGGCGAACATGGCCGCCTTCATGCCGGAACCGCACATCTTGTTGACCGTGGTGGCGCCGGTGGAGAGCGGAAGGCCGGCGCCCAGCGCCGCCTGCCGCGCCGGAGCCTGGCCGAGGCCGGCGGGCAGCACGCAGCCGAACACCACTTCCTCCACCTGATCGGGCGCGAGGCCGGCGCGGGAGAGGGCGGCACCAATGGCCGCGGAGCCGAGCGCGGGCGCGGCCACGTCCTTGAGGTCGCCCTGGAAGCCGCCCATGGGCGTGCGGGCGGTGCCGACGATGACGATGGGGTCGGAAGCCGTCATGAGTCTTGTCTCCGATAGCGGGAGGAAGTCGTCAGCGGTAGGGACTCAGCGCGGCGCCATCCGCAGCGCGCCGTCGAGACGGATCACCTCGCCGTTCAGCATGGTGTTTTCGCAGATGTGCTTGACGAGGCCGGCATATTCGGACGGCCGTCCAAGGCGCGAGGGGAAGGGCACGCTCTTGCCGAGGCTGTCCTGAACATCCTGCGGCAGGCCGGCCATCATCGGCGTCTCGAAGATGCCGGGCGCGATGGTGACGACACGGATGCCGAACCGCGCCAGCTCGCGCGCCACGGGCAGGGTGAGGGCCGCGACGCCGCCCTTCGAGGCGGCATAGGCGGCCTGGCCGATCTGCCCGTCGAAGGCGGCGATGGAGGCGGTGTTGACGATGACGCCGCGTTCCCCGTCGGCGTCCGGCGCCTCCTTCACGATGGCGTCGGCAGCGAGCCGGAGCATGTTGAAGGTGCCGATGAGATTGACGGTGATGCCGCGCACGAAGCTTTCGAGCCGGTGCGGGCCGTCACGGCCCACCACCTTCTCGCCGGGCGCGACGCCGGCACAGTTCACGAGGCCGTGAACATGACCGAAGCTGTCGAGGGCGAGCTGCACGGCGGCCTTTCCGTCGGCCTCGCTGCTCACGTCGGCGCGCTGGAAGCGGGCGGCGTCACCAAGCTCGGCGGCCATGGCGGTGCCGGCATCGGCGTTGATATCGACGATGACGACGCGGCCGCCATTATCCACCACCATCCGCGCCACCGCCGCGCCGAGGCCCGAGCCGCCACCGGTGACGAGAAAAACGCGCCCTTCGATCTTCATGGTGCTCCTCCCGAGGAGACATGCCGCCGCTTCGGCGGCCGTTGGTTCTCGTCTAGCAGAAAAGCCGAGTGACATTCGATGACACTAGCGATCTATTCAGATGAGCGTTTTTGCCACTCGGGAGCGTAGCGTGGAACGCCGCATGATTTCCGGGACCTTCGTGGACGATGCCCTCGGCTGCCTGACGGCGCGGGGCATCGACGCTGGTCCGGTGCTCGCCCGGGCGGGGCTCGCGCTGCCAGTGACGGAGGCCGTCTCGGCCGAACAGTATGGGGCATTGTGGACGGCGGCCGCCGAGGCGCTGGACGACGAGTTCTTCGGCCTCGCCGCCCGCCCCATGCGGTGTGGCAGCTTCACTTTGCTGTGCCATGCGCTCATGGGTGCTCAGACGCTGGAGCAGGCCCTGCGGCGAGCGCTGCGCTTCCTGCGGGTGGTTCTGGACGACCCGAGCGGGGAACTGGTCGTCGGCGAAGGGCTCGCCTCCGTCGTGCTCTCGGACAGGGGCGCCGCGCGATCGGCCTTCGCGTATCGCACATATTGGATCATCCTCCACGGCATTACCTGCTGGCTGGTGGGCCGGCGCATCCCGCTCCGGCAGGTGGATTTCCGCTGCGGGCCGCCCGACCATGGAGCCGACTACCGCCTGTTCTTCGGTGCACCCGTACGCTTCGACGCGCCGGAGAGCCGGCTCGCCTTCGATGCTGCCTTCCTGAAGCTACCCGCCCACCGCAGCGAGCGGGCCTTGCGCGACTTCCTGCGGGGGGCGCCGGCCAACATCCTGGTGCGCTATCGCCACGACGAAGGGCTTGCCGCCCGTGTCCGCGCGCGTCTCCGGGACCAGCCGGCCGCGGCCTGGCCGTCCTTCGAGGATCTGGCCCGGCAATTGCGCCTGCCGGCCTCCACCTTCCGGCGGCGGCTGGCGGAGGAGGGGGCCGCCTATCGCGACATCAAGGACGAACTGCGCCGGATGAAGGCGGAGGAGCTGTTGCGCGACACCGACCGGCCGGTGGGAGAGATATCGGCTGAGCTCGGCTTTTCCGAGCCGAGCGCCTTCCACAGGGCCTTCCGCAAATGGACGGACCTGAGCCCCGGCGCCTTCCGGCGTGCTGCCGCCTGAGGGAGAGCGGCGTTCCGCCATTTGACGGCGGGCCGGCGGCTCTCTACCTGTGCGCCAACGACGGCGCATGGCGCCGACGAACCATGAATTGCGGCGCTGCGGCGGCGCCGGCCGGTGCGCCCTGGAGTAAGCTGTTGTCGATCATAGCCAGCATCCGCAAGACTCTCGTTCCCATCCACCGCGAGGGCTATCCGTTCATCGCCATCGCGGTGGTGATCGCGCTCGTGCTGTTCTTCTTTTCGACCTTCCTGGGCATGATCGGCTTCGGCCTCGCCATTTGGACGGCGCTGTTCTTCCGCGACCCGGAGCGCGTGACGCCGGTGCGCGAGGGACTGGTGATCGCGCCCGCCGATGGCCGCGTCTCGCAGGTGGGGTTGGCGCGCCCGCCGCGGGAGCTGGACCTTTCCGACGAGCCGCTGCTGCGCGTGTCGATCTTCATGAACGTGTTCAACGTCCACGTGAACCGCGC
>JAEWBL010000580.1 GCA_023391175.1 Pseudomonadota bacterium | reverse complement strand
AATCTCGTCCGCCGGCGGAAGCTGCATCACCTCGCCGGCAGTGAGCAGTGGTCGGGCGGTCTCTGAGCGCGAGACCATGAGATGGCCGAGCCAGGGCGAGAGCCGGTGGCCAGCGTAGTTCTTCATGGCCTTCATCTCGGTGGCGGTGCCGAGGGCGTCGGAGACGCGCTTTGCGGTGCGCTCGTCGTTTGTGGCGAAGCTCACCCGCGCATGGCAGTTGTCGAGGATGGAGTTGTTCGGCCCGTAGGCCTTCTCGATCTGGTTCAGGGACTGGGCGATGAGGAAGCTCTTGAGCCCGTAGCCGGCCATGAAGGCCAGCGCTGACTCGAAGAAGTCGAGCCGCCCCAGGGCAGGGAACTCGTCCAGCATGAGGAGCAGCCGGTGGCGGCCGGCCTTTGCCTGCAGATCCTCGGTGAGGCGGCGGCCCACCTGATTGAGGATGAGCCGGATGAGCGGCTTGGTCCGGTTGATGTCCGAGGGCGGCACGACAAGGTAGAGGGTGGTCGGCCGGGCACCCGTCACCAAGTCGGTGATGCGCCAGTCGCAGCACCGGGTCACCTCGGCCACCACGGGATCGCGATAGAGCCCGAGGAAGGACATAGCGGTGGAGAGCACGCCGGACCTCTCGTTCTCGGATTTGTTGAGAAGCTCGCGGGCGGCGCTGGCGATCACCGGATGAGGACCCGCCTCTCCGAGGTGCGCCGTCGTCATCATGGCGGAGAGGGTCGTCTCGATGGGCCGCCGGGGATCGGAGAGGAAAGCGGCGACACCGGCCAGCGTCTTGTCCCGCTCGGCATAGAGCACATGGAGGATGGCGCCCACGAGGAGCGCATGGCTGGTCTTCTCCCAGTGGTTCCGCTTTTCCAGGGAGCCCTCGGGGTCCACCAGGATGTCTGCGATATTCTGGACGTCGCGCACCTCCCATTCCCCGCGACGGACCTCCAGCAGGGGATTGTAGGCGGAGGAGCGCACATTGGTGGGATCGAACAGCAGCACGCGCCCATGTCGTGCCCGGAAGCCGGCGGTGAGCTGCCAGTTCTCGCCCTTGATGTCATGGACGATGGCCGAGCCAGGCCAGGTGAGCAGCGAGGGCACGACGAGGCCGACGCCTTTACCGGAGCGGGTGGGTGCGAAGCACAGGACGTGCTCGGGGCCATCATGGCGCAGATAGTCCCCTCCGTGGCGTCCCAGCACCACGCCGTCGGGACCGAGCAGCCCGGCCGCGCGGATCTCCTCCGGCTCAGCCCAGCGGGCGGAGCCATAGGTCTCGACGCGCCTCGCTTCCCGCGCTCGCCAGACGGAGAGGCTGATGGCGGCGGCGATGGACAGGAACCCGCCGGACGCAGCGATCACGGCCCCCTCGGTGAAGATCGTCGGCGCATAGGCGTCGTATAAATACCACCACCAGATGAAGGCCGAGGGAGGGTAGACGGGCCTCGATCCCAGCAGGAACCAGGGCGGCCCGAGCTGGTCCTGGAAGCCGAGCCGCCACGCGACGAACTGGGTAGCGCCCCAGGTGGTGGCGAGCACGATGGCGAAGACGAGGAGGATCTGGCCCCAGAGGATCTTGGTCGCGGACATGCTGCGCTCCATTGATGTGTGGGGTCAGAGACCGAGGCCCCGTTTGCGGCCGAAGGACCAGTCGATGCCGCCATCGGCGCGGGCGACACCGGAGATGTGCCGGCCCAGTTGCTTCTCCAGAGACGGTGTCCAGGGCACCAGCTGGAAGCCGAGGCCGTCGTCGATCATGGCGAAACGACCGGAGGCGAGCGCGAAGCGCTGGCGATAGGTGCCGGAGACATAGTCTCCCGATCCTGACCGGCAGAACGGCTGTCCGGTCTCGGCGGAGAGCTTCCCGCCCAGAGCGTCCACCTCCCGTTTGCGCAATGTCTCGATCAGGTCCCGGGCGAAGGCGAGCCGCTGGCCCTGGCGCTCGGCGAGCCCCTCCCGGACCAGATGGTCGGCGCGGCGTTCCATAGCGCCGCGCACTTCGGCGCCGAAGCCGCCTTCCGAGAGAGAGGCCGGCGCTCGGGAAAGCGCCTGACGGTCGAGCCAGGTGGCGCCCGATGCCGCGACCTGCTGTTCGATGTCGAGATCGGAGCGGACCGCGAGGGCAACACGGGGCTGGCCACGCTCGTCCTCGAACCGTCGGAGCTCGACAATGGAGCCGGAAGCGCCATCGCCGGCTGCGTCGAGGTCGGGCAGCCGGATATGGTGGGTGCGGCCGTCAACGCCGTCCACGACGGCATAGGCCGTGCCCTTCTGCTCGTCATCCAAGCCCCGATCGACCAGACGGCCAATAGCCGGAGCATCCAGGCTCTCGCCCGCGAGCACATAGCTCGCCGTGCCCCGCTCGATGCCATGGGTGGTGAGCGCCCGGTGCATCCGCTTGATGATGTCGCCGCGCTCGCCGAGGGCCCGCAGCGTCGCCTCGGCCTTCTCATCGATGACCCACTGGCCGGGGCCGATCTCGTCGGCGAGGCCAAGGGTTTCCAGCTTCCGCAGCCGCCCTACCTTCATCGGCAGGAAGGCATCCGGCCCACTATCGCGATCGCGCGCTACGTCGATGACGCCCGCCTCGCGCTGATCGCGGACCAACTGACGGTCCAGCTGGGTCCAGCCGTCCGCTTCCACCTGCCGCTCAACGGTGCGGTGGATGTCGAGGTCCGTGCGCAGGCCCAGCTCCTGGGTGACCAGATCCTGAGCACGGGCGCGCATGCCCTCCTTGATATAGTCCCGGGAGATGACGAGGTCCTGGCCGTCGTCGCTCCGGCCCCGCACCAATATGTGGAGGTGCGGATTATCGGTGTTCCAGTGGTCGACACCGACCCAGTCGAGCTTCGTGCCGAAGTCCTTCTGCATCTGGCTCACGAGGTCATGAGCGAACGACCGGAGGTCGACCATGTCCACCGCATCCTCGGGCGACACGATGAACCGGAAATGGTGCCGATCATCGGCGCAGCGCTCAGCGAAGGCGCGGCCGTCCCCCTCCTCGGCGCCCGGCCCGAACAGGCGGGCCTTCTCTCCGTCCCGGGTCACGCCTTCCCGGCGCAGATAACTCAGGTGCGCGGTCAGCGGCGTGGTCCGTGCCGTGTGCCGGACTACGCGCGTCTTGATGACCACGATGCGCGAACGCCCGGTGAGGAGGCGATTGGCGACGATGCTCGCCGCCCGGCCGCGGCCAAAGTGCGAGCGGGTGCCGGAGGAGATGCGGCCGGATCGGGAGATGTGCCCGCCGGCCTTCTGGGCCGCTGCGAGGGCCTGGGCGATGAAAGGGCGAGCTCGCTGGGAGCGGGACGAGCGGATGCGGCCGGGCCGGACGCGGAATTCCCGGTCATCGGCCATAGTGCACGCTCACAAAGTGTAAGAACGCAAACGAGTGCAATGGCTTGAGCACTGGACGCACGTTGGCGATCCGCGGGACAATGTGCGTTTGGCTGGAAATTCCCCAATAGAAACAGCCGCCCGACCGCAGCGCACCCTGCGCCCTTTTATCTCGCCATCGGTCGGTCGTTTCCCAGCCCTTCCGTCCCGCCGTTCGCTCGAACAGCAGAAGACCCGACAATCTGCGAATGCGTCCGGTCGTGGTCATCGCGCACCTCCGGAGCCGCCGCGCGAGACGAAGAGGCCTGCCGCCTGCGGAACGATCGCCAAGACATCGCGCACCTCAGGTGTCGGCTGAGCATGATCCGTTGACACTGGATCTGCTGACGACGTGCGCACCGGCTGCATCGCGAAGATCGGAGCTTGAGCCCAGGACGATGTCTCAACCGCCGGCGACGCGGGCGATTTCAGTGCGGACGGCTCGGCCTCGCCGCGCGCGATGTCCGGAGCCAGTTTGTCGACATAGGCGCGCGTCTCCGGTGGCAGGGCGCGCCCCTTCCGCGAGGCCTCGTAGCGGCCCGGCCCCGCATTGTAGGCCGCGAGGAAACCGGGATTGCCGTAGCGGTCGAACAGCTCCCGCAGATAGGCGGCCCCGGCCATGATGTTGTCATGCGGGTCGTAGGGATCCTCGCAGAGGCCGTAATGAATGCGCAGCTCGGCCCAGGTCTGCGGCATGATCTGCATCAGCCCCATGGCGCCTTTGGACGAGGTCGAGCGCGCGTCGCCGTCGCTTTCGGCGCGCATGACGGCCCGGATCCAAACTGCGGGAATGTCGAAACGCTCCGCCGCTTCCGCGATGAAATCGGCGTAGCGATCACTCGGCGAAGGTGGGGTCTGTGCCGCTCGTGTTTCCGCGGCCATGGCTGTCGTTGACCAGCTGCAGGGCACTCCGGAAAGGAGAAGAAGGACCAGCGCACGGGGGCAAATGAGCACTCGCATGGATGCGTGTACGCCATCGCGGGCGCGCGAAAACAGTCTCGTCCGCGGCATGACGGCCTCTCGACGTATGAATGAAGGTGGGGATGGTCGGTCGTGCTCAGCGCGTCGGCGCGCGCCAGACAAAGTGCCCGTCCCCGGCCTCGTCCGTGTAGATCGGCACGGCGTGGCCGATCACGATGTTGGCGGGCAGTGGCCCGAAATACCGGCCATCCAGACTGTCCGGCACGTCAAAGTTCATGAGGAAGAGCTCGCCCTGGGCGATGCGCCGGCAGCCGTGCCAGACCGGCAGTGGCCGTCCCATGCGATCGCGCTCCAGCGCCTGGCCGTAGGCCACGCCATCGACCGTGATGGTGCGGTCCCGGCGGCAGACCTCCTGGCCGGGAAGCGCCGCCACGCGCTTCATCAGCGGCACGCCGACACCCACATAGCCGCGCTCCACCAGGAAGCGGGCGAGCGCCGCCGGCGGCGTGATGGCGAGGAGGTCCGTGACCTCGAGCTTGCGCCCCGGCTCGATGGCATAGAGCCCGACGGGCGCGCTGGCGGAGACGTTCCACACCAGCTTGAGCGGTGTCGGAACGAACGTGGCGGCCGCCACGCCCATCACGGAGAAGTACGTGACCATCACAGTGCCAAAGCGAGTCATGCCTCGCACTCCCGGCGCTTCAGCCACGCCGCATGGCGCTCCAGCGTGTAGGCGCGAGGTGCGTGACCGGCCGCGAGGCGATTGTGAACGTGGCTCCAATGGTCCGGCGCGACGTCTGCGCCATGGATGCCGAGGGTATCGATGGCATCCACGTGCTGGAGCACTTTCTCGACCTTCGGCCAGCCGTCGGCTCGCAGGAGGATCTCGCCGCCCGGACGCACGAAGGGCAGCGTCTGGTAGGCCTCGCCCGGCGCGACGGCACGCACGATGTCGAGGCGCGACACCACGGTGCCGAAGTCGTTTGCGGCCCAGCGCACGAAGGCGAAGATGGAGTTCGGCGCAAACGATACGATGCGGCGACTACGGTCGAGAGTTTGTGCCTGCGCAGGCCGGCCGAAGCGGATCCAGTTCTCGATCCGCTTCTCGATCCAGGTCAGCTCCACATGGGTGAGCGGGTCTGGCGTCGGCGCGGCGGGTGATGGGGCGATGGGTTTGGGAACGGAGGATGGCACCGGCGGGCTCATAATGAGGCCTCTCCTGATGTCGGGGGAAACTCACGGGCGAGGAGATCGCGGAGCATGTCCGCGACAGTCTGGCCGCGACTGAAGGCGGCGATCTTGATGCGCCCGCGCAGGTCGAGCGTGACATCGATGGTGAGCCGCGCGGTGAAGCCAGCGGCGTTTCCATCGCTCGCGGGCCGTGGCTCCGTGGCCTTCACCCATTGCTCGGGATCCGCGGGCCGGGCGGCGAAGCCCCGCCGGTTCGGGCGTTCGGTCATGGTGTGGCCCCGCCGGTGGGAAGGGCGAGGATCTCCACGGCGAACGCCGCAATCTCCCGCGCTGCCGGCCCGTCCGCGTCGAGCTCGCTGACGAGCCGCCCGGACTGCGCCGACATGGCGAAGGCGACGCGCTGGCCAATGGTGGTCGCGAGCACGGGCGGATCGTGATCGGCCAGCGTCTCGGAGGTCTCGCGGGCGAGCACGGTGCGGGCGCCGCAGCGGTTCAGCACGAACCGCGCGGCAAGTTCCGGCCGGTAGATGCGGGCCTCGCTGAGGAGGGCCAGCATCTCGGCGGAGGCCCAGCCGTCGAGCGGCGAGGGCTGCACGGGGATCAGCACCAGGTCGGCGGCGAGCAACGCCGAGCGCATCAGGCCCGCGACGCGCGGCGGCCCGTCGATGACCACATGGTCGGTGTCCCGTGCCAGCTCGGGAGCTTCGCGGTGCAGCGTGTCGCGGGCGAGACCGACGACACCGAACAGGCGCGGCAGGCCCTCACGGCTGCGTTGCTGAGACCAGTCCAGGGCCGAGCCCTGGGGGTCGGCATCGATCACGGTGACGCGCTCACCGCGGCTCGCCCACGCGCCGGCAAGGTGCAGGGCAAGCGTCGTCTTGCCGACTCCGCCCTTCTGATTGAGGAGCGCCACGATCATCGGGGATCTCCCGATGTGCCTGCAGGCATCGTCTTGGGCACAGCCAGAGGATCAGAAGCCGGAAATCCGTCTTTACGGAAAGACGGAAGACCTTCATCTTTAGAGGTGCGCAGATGGCTAGTTTTTTGGGCCGGCTGAGCCCGATCATCCACATCGCCCGCGCGCCTTTTAAAGTTAGACTCTATGTTAGATTCTAAGTTAGGAGCGCGATTTTGCGGTTTCGGGCTTGGAGTTAACCCCTGTTTGGGTTCCTGAAAGCACGAGGGGCCGGTTCCTGATGGCACGTGGCACCGGGTTCCCGATGGCACGAGAGGATTCACAGGCTGTCCACAGTTGGGCTCGAACGCGAGCAGCGTGCGAGCCCCAGTATCAAGCTCAATGAACAGGGTGTAGCCGGGCAGCGGCTGGCGGCGGATGATGTCCCTGAGCTCGAAGGCGAAGCGCTTGAAGGGTGAGAGGCTGCCGGACTTCAAATAGAGGTGACGGAAGTCGAAGCGCCAGCCGTTGTGCTGGCGGCCGCCGTGCTTGCGCACCAGCCGGTAGAGCCAGCGGTCGAGACCACCCGTCAGCTCGAAATAAGCTCGGTCGATGGTGAGCACGAGCGCATCTTCGAGGATCGCGCAATAGAACCAGTCGGGGACGACGAGCTCGATTCCGTCAGGCCTGCCATCCCGATCGGTGCGCTCCTTCCACTCGTTGATCCAGGAGAAGCGGTGACGCCGACCTTCCACGCGCTGGCGGATGGAGGTGGATACGGTGGTGGACTGCAGCCGGTCGAGGGCGGCCTTGAGGCGCTGATAGTCCCGCAGCGACGTGCCTCGGCCAACGAACCTAAGGATTTCGTAGGGCGTGGCGGCCATGAAGCGCGACGTACGAAGCTCAGCATCGCGCGCCTCAACGATCTGGCTCGCCGCCCAGATCAGGATGTCGGCGTCCCAGATGGTCGCCATGCCATGGTCAGGCACGGCCTCGACCCGGATGGAAACATCGCCGGCGGCAAAATCGATGGGCGCGATACGATGGGTCTTGGAGAGGGAGAAGAAGGGATAGGCCATGAGATCCTGCGCATCTCGTGGCGCGAACGCGCCGGGAAGCGCGCGGAACAGATCGAGCTGTCCGCGCTCCGGCTGGGAGCGATGCCGCGCCGCCATGGAGAAGGGTTCCGATCAGCGTGCGAAGCGGTGCGGTTCGACAACACCGGGCAGGCCCTGGCGCTTGGCCGGCAGGACGGTGCCGCGGGGATCGGAGGTGGAGGTGACGGCGCCGCGCGCGACCCAGGACTGCAAGTCCTCGACGGAATAGACGACGCGGCCGCCGAGCTTGCGATAGGCGGGACCGGTTCCGTAGGTGCGGTGCTTCTCGAGCGTCCGGGGCGAGAGGCTGAGGAAGACGGCGGCTTCCTTGGTGCGCAGGTAGCGCGGCGGCAGCGGGATAGCGTCGGGGCGCATGGATAGAACCTCCGTGGGCGATCTCGGGCCGCTGGTCATCAGCGGCGGATGGCGATCACGGTGGCGAAGGGCAGCCGTCGAGGGGGATGGGGAAGTTGAGGGGGGCTAAAATCCCCACCCTCAGGATGCCGA
>JAEWBL010000105.1 GCA_023391175.1 Pseudomonadota bacterium | reverse complement strand
CCACGAAGCGCACGTCGTGCAGCTTGAGGTCCACGCCGATGGCCGCCAGCGATTGCAGGTACAGCTCCTGCAGGTTCTCCGGCGAAGGCTTCAGGATGACCTGGAACTGGTAATAATGCTGGAGCCGGTTGGGGTTCTCGCCATAGCGGCCGTCCTTGGGGCGGCGCGAGGGCTGCACATAGGCGGCCTTCCAGTGCTTCGGTCCCAGCGCACGCAGTGTCGTCGCCGGGTGGAAGGTGCCGGCGCCCACTTCCATGTCGTAGGGCTGGAGCACGACGCAGCCCTGGTCCGCCCAGAATCGCTGAAGGGTCAGGAGCAGCGCCTGGAACGAACGGTCGGGGCGCATGTGGGCGGGAAGGCTCGGGTCGATCATTTCAAGAAAGCTCGCAGCAACGTGACCCCGGCATGCCCTCTCCGGCGGCGCGGGACGAGGGGGGCGGGAGGCGCGCGGACACTAGGCAGAGGGCGGCGCGAATGCAACGTGGCCGCGGCAACTTCGCCTTCGCCGGCTCAAAATCGACTGAACCGAAATGCGGTTTCCGCGGTTGTCATGCCGTGCAGTCAATTGGAGGGAGACCCCGCATGAGCATCGCGAAGTACGCCATCCCCGTCGCCGCCGCCGCTTTCATCGCCATGACCGGCGCCGCGGGCGCCCAGTCCGGCACCGCGCCCGGCAAGAACACGCAGAGCGGCCCGGCGCAGGAAGGCGGCCGCACCCAGGCAACCCCCGGCCCGAGCGGCAGCGGCATGACCGCCCCGACCCCCGGCGTACCGTCCACCCCGCGCTCGGGCATGTCCGCCGGCCAGGATACCCACAAGGGTCCGGCGCAGGAGGCCGGCCGCACGCAGGCCACGCCGGGCGCCTCGTCCACCGGCAACGGCCCGGCCATGGACACAACCGGAACCGTCACGCCGCGCTCGGGCATGGCGCCCGGCCAGGATCCGCACAAGGGCCCGGCGCAGGAAGGCGGCCGCACCCAGGCGACGCCCGGCGGCACGCGCTGAGCGGGCTGAGCACAGAAAAAAGCCCCGGAGCGTCGCTCCGGGGCTTTGCCTTGATGTGACGGCCGATCAGCCGCGGGTGCGGGCGCGCACCATGAAGTCGTCATACGTGAACTCGACGATCTGCCACCACAGATAGGCGTTGTTGCGGAACGTCTTCATGTCCTCGTAGATCTTCTTGAAGTCCTCGTTCTTGCCGCCGATTTCTTCATAGAGCTGCTGGGAGGCCTTGTAGGCGGCGTCCATCACGTCGCTGGGATAGCGGCGCAGTTGGGTGCCGGCCTTCACGAGGCTCTGCACCGACACCGGGTTCTTGGCATCGTAGCTCGCGAGCATGCTCTCGTTGGCCTGCGCCATGGCGGCGGTGAGGATCGACTTGTAGTTCTTCGGCAGCTCGGCGAGCTTGTCCTGGTTGACGAAGAAGTTGAGGGCGGCGGAGCCCTCCCACCAGCCGGGGAAGTAGTAATACTGCGCGACCTTGTAGAGGCCGAGCTTCTCGTCGTCATAGGGGCCGACCCACTCGGCCGCGTCGATGGTGCCCTTCTCCAGCGCGGGATAGATGTCGCCGCCCGCGAGCTGCTGCGGCACCACGCCGAGCTTGGCGAGCACCTGGCCGCCGATGCCGGCGATGCGCATCTTGAGGCCCTTGAGGTCCTCGACCGTCTTGATTTCCTTGCGGAACCAGCCGCCCATCTGGCCGCCGGTGTTGCCGCCCGGGAACATGACGACGCCGTACTTCTTGTAGAATTCGTTCAACAGGTTCATGCCGTTGCCGAACAGGAACCAGGCGTTGATCTGGCGGGCGTTGAGGCCGAACGGCACGGCGGTGCCGAGGCCGAAGGTCGGGTCCTTGCCCACGTAGTAATAAGACGCCGAGTGGCACATCTCGACGGTCTTGTTGGTGGTCGCGTCGAGGGCCTGCAGGCCGGGGACGATTTCGCCCGCCGCGAACACCTGAATCTGGAACTTGCCGTCGGTCGCGTCAGCCACCTGCTTCGCCATCAGTTCGGCGGCGCCGTAGATGGTGTCGAGGGACTTGGGGAAGGACGAGGTGCAGCGCCACTTCACTTCCGGCGCCGACTGCGCGATCGCCGGCATGGCCACGGCTGCGGAAGCGGCGACACCCGCGCTGGCGGCGGTGAGGAACTCACGGCGTTTCATGGAGAACTCCCTGGGGCTCTTTCATCACGCAGCGCCGCTTCTATAGGCGGGCCGTCGTACCGCTTTTAGAGCAGCCGCCCCTCCGGCTCAACGCAGAGGAAGGGATGAAACGCAGCCCGCCGGGGAAAAAATGCCCCGGCGGCTCAAAATCACGGCACCGCATCGGCAGGTGCCGCCGGAGGCTCACTCAATGACGATGCGCGGCGCCTGCCGGGTCTGGGCGGCGGCCTTGTCGAGTGCCGCCTTCACGCCGGTCGCCACGTGCCGGTAGGCGTCCGCCTGCGGGCTGTCGGGATCGGAGACGAGGATCGGCAGGCCGGCGTCCGACATTTCCCGGATGCGCATGTGGAGCGGGATCTCGCCGAGGAACGGCACGCCCATCTTGTCCGCTTCCGCATGGGCGCCGCCATGGCCGAAGATGTCGGACCGTCCGCCGCAATGGGGGCAGACGAAGTGCGACATGTTCTCGACCACACCGAGGATGGGCACGTTCACCCGCTCGAACATGGCGACGCCGCGACGCGCGTCGATGAGCGCCAGATCCTGCGGGGTGGAGACGATGACCGCGCCGGCAAGGTTCACCTGCTGCGCCATGGTGAGCTGTGCGTCGCCGGTGCCGGGGGGCATGTCCACCACCAGCACGTCGAGCGGACCCCACTTCACGTCCTTCAGCATCTGCGAAATGGCGGACATGACCATGGGCCCGCGCCAGATCATCGGCGTGTCTTCCTCCACCAGGAAGCCGATGGACATCAGCTGAAGGCCGAAATTCTCCAGGGGCAGCATGGTCTTGCCGTCCGCCGTGGTCTCCGGCTTCTGGGCGACGCCGGTGAGGCGCGGCACCGAGGGGCCGTAGATGTCGGCATCGAGCAGGCCGACCTTCAGGCCGAGATCGCGCAGCGCAAGGGCGAGATTGATGGAGGTGGTGGACTTGCCCACGCCCCCCTTGCCCGAGGCCACGGCGATGATGGAGGCAACGCCCGGCACGGCGATGCCCCGCGGCGCGGGGGCTCCTCCATGGGCGTGCCCGTGACCGTGAGCGTGGCTGTGCGCGGTCGGGGCCGCCGGGGCCTGCTTGCGCTCGGCGGTGAGGGTGACGAGGGCCGAGGCGACGCCCGGCAGCGCCTTCACCGCGTTCTCGGCGGCGATGCGCACATCCTCCCACGCCCGCGCCTGGGCCGGATCGATGTTGATGGAGAGATAGACCTTGCCCGACGTGACCACGACGCCGGACAGGGCCGGCGAGACGGACAGCGCCACGCCCTCGGGCGTGCGCACCTTGGCCAAAGTGGAACGGACGGTGTCCTCGGAAAGCTCGGCCGTGTGGCTCATCATGTCACCCAACGCTCCGGCCGGTCGACGCGCACATGGGGCAGGCGCGGAGGCCGGACTGGAATGATTTGAAATCATCTTCTGATTCGCACGAGAGCCGGCGACTGCAAAGCCCGACATATGAGCGCTGATTAAACGCTAGGCAGCACAGCCTTCGCCTCCCGCGGGCTTCTTTTAGTCCGGCTGTTGCGGAAGGGCCAGACTTCCATTATTCATGAAATATGGAATTAAAGCAGGCCGTCCCGGTCTTCTCCGCCCTCGCCCATGAGGGCCGCCTCAGCGCGCTGCGCCTCCTCGTGGAAGCGGGGCCGGCGGGGCTTGCGGCCGGCGAAATGGCCCGGCGGCTCGGCGTTCCGGCGAATACGCTTTCGGCCAGCCTTTCCGTGCTCGCCCATGCCGGGCTCGTGTCGTCGCGCCGCGACGGCCGTTCGATCATCTATGCGGCGCAGTTCGAGACGGTGGGCAATCTCATCGCCTTTCTCACCGATAAGTGCTGCGGGGGCCGGCCCGAGCTGTGCGCGCCCTCCACCAGCGAAGCCGGCGCCTGTGCCCCGAAGCTGCCCGCGGGACCACAGGCCTCATGAACCAGATCACCCCGCCCGCCGCCGCTTTCGCCGGCGAAGCCCCACCCGCCTTCGATCTGCCCCGTCGCCTTGCGGCGGAAACGCTCGGAACGGCGCTTTTGCTCGCCATCGTCATCGGTTCGGGCATCATGGGCGAGCGGCTGGCGGGCGGAAACACGGCCATCGCCCTCCTCGGCAATACCCTCGCCACCGGCGCCGGGCTGGTGGTGCTGATCGCCGCCTTCGGCCCGGTCTCCGGCGCGCATTTCAATCCGGCGGTGACGCTGGTGTTCGCGCTCCGGCGGGAAATCGGGTGGGGCGCGGCCGGCGCTTATGTCGCGGCGCAGCTGGCCGGGGCGGTTCTGGGCGTGCTCGCCGCCCACGCCATGTTCGCCGAGCCCATGGTGCAGATCTCTGGCAAGCTCCGGGACGGCGCGGCGCAGGGCTTCTCGGAGGCGATCGCGACCTTCGGCCTCGTCACGGCGATCCTCGCCACCGCGCGGGCGCGGCCGCAGATGGTGCCGGCGGTGGTCGGGCTCTACATCACCTCGGCCTATTGGTTCACGGCCTCGACCTCGTTCGCCAACCCGGCGGTGACGCTGGCGCGCAGCCTCAGCGATACGTTCGCCGGCATCGCGCCGCAGTCCGTTCCCCTCTTCCTGCTCGCCCAACTGGCGGGCGCTCTCGCCGCCGCGGCCCTGTGCGGCTGGCTTTTCCGCGAAAGATCAAGCCGATGAGCGATTTTCCGGTCACCATCTATCACAACCCGCGCTGCGGCACCTCGCGCAACACCCTCGCCATGATCCGCGCCGCCGGCGTCGAGCCGACGGTGGTCGAGTATCTGAAGACGGGATGGACCAGGGCGCAGCTCACGGACCTCGCCACCGCCACCGGCGCGCCCCTGCGCGACCTGCTGCGGGCCAAGGAACCCCTCGTCGCCGAGCTGAAGCTGTCCGAGCCCGGCGTGACGGACGCGCAATTGCTCGACGCCATGGTCGAACACCCCATCCTCGTCAATCGTCCCATCGTGGTGACGCCCAAGGGCACGCGCCTGTGCCGCCCGTCGGAGGTCGTGCTCGACCTTCTGGAGACGCCCCCGGAGAGCTTCACCAAGGAAGACGGCGAGGTGGTGCAGCGCGCCCGCTAGGTGGACGGCGGGCGGGACTGCGACTGGTACGGGAAATGCTTGGCTCACGTCCCTTGTCGTGAACCCGCCCATGACCATGACGCCCGCCCACGAGATCCCCATCGGCATCCGCCGCAAGGCCATCGCGGTCCATGAGGCGGGGCATGCGCTGGTGGCCATCCTCCTCAAGCGGGACGTGACGGAGGCGCTGCTGCGCCCGCCGGACGGGCTGAGCGGGGAAACGCGCTTTGCTGACGCGGAAAGCTTGCCCCTCGACCTCTCGCTTGAGGCGGACCGGCGGCGGGTGGCCGAAGCCATCGTCGTGCTCATGGCCGGGCAGGTGGCGGAGGCGGAATACTGGCGGCGGCACGCCTCGCTCTATGCGCCGAAGGTGAATTCCCACCGCAGTGACGCGGCGGAGGTCCGCACGCTCAAGGCGGGCCTTGCCCTTAGCCCCGAGCAGGACGCGCTGTTCACCGGCTACTGCATCGAGAAGGCGAAGAAGCTGGTGCTGCAGGATCCCGCGCAGGCGGCCATCCAGGAGATGGCCATGCGGCTGTCCGAGACCATGGGCATCCTGCGGGCGGAGATGAACGAGATCATGTCCCGCCACCGGGTGGGGCTTCGGAAATAGGCTCCCCCGCCCGCCCCCGGGTCTCCGGCATGGCGAGAAGCACCGCGAGGAAGCCGAGCGCGGCCAGGACGGCCAGCGTCTCGAAGGCGGCGAAGCTGCCGAAGCGGTCGGCGACGATGCCCGCCAGCAGCGTGCTGATGGACGCGCCGATGCCCATGGCGCAGCCCACCGCGCCCTGTGCCAGGTTGAAGTGGCCGCTCTTGTGGGCGACATCGAACACCACCAGCGGCACCAGCACGCCGAACACCGCCGCCGACAGGCCGTCCAGAAGCTGGATCGCCACCAGCCCCGCCGGCTCCGTGACGGTGGCGAACAAGGCGCCCCGCACCACCAGCGCGCCGAACCCCGCAAGCAGCAACGGCCGCCGCCCAAGGCTCTGGGCGAGGCGCCCCGCCAGCGGCGACAGGACGGTGACGGTGAATTGCGGCACCACCATCGCAGCCGCCACCATGACGGTGGCGGCCTCGCTGGAGCGCATGGTGAGCATGCTCGCGGCGAGCGGCAGCATGGCCGCATTGGCGAGGTGGAACGCCATGACGCAGCCGGCGAAGATCACCAGCGGGCGATTGCGCGCGAGGGCGAGAAGGCCGGCGCCGAGGCCGCCCGTGCGGGCGTCCCGCGCGCCCTCCCCCTCCGGCCGGGGCGGGGCCGCCACCTCCTCGGCTCGCATGCGCGAGAGGGCAAGCAGCGCCGGGATGACCATGAGCGCGGTGAGATAGAACACCGCGTGGCTCGACAGATAATAGCCCACCGCCCCCATGGCGGCGGCGGCGATGCCGGTTCCGGCCGAGGCGAAGGCGGCGTTGCGGCCGAGCCGCTCCCCCACCTGCCCCGGCGCCGCGAGCCGCACGCTCATCGCCACCAGCGCCAGCCCGGCGACGCAACTGGCGGCGGCGTGGACCACCCGCGAGGCCGCCACCACCGCGAACACCGGCCAAAGCGCAAAGGCCAGCGCCGCCCCGCCGATCAGAATCAGGGAGACAGCAATCGCCGCACGCAGCGCCCTCAACCGGTCCACGAACGCCCCGAGGGGGATCTGGCCGCCGAGGCTCACCAGCGAGCCGATGGTGAGGACGAGGCCGATATCCGCCTGCGTCCATTTCTGCGTGGTAAGGAAGACGGCGATGAACGGCCCGAAGCCGGTCTGCACATCGGCGA
>JAEWBL010000070.1 GCA_023391175.1 Pseudomonadota bacterium | reverse complement strand
GGCCCGGACCTCGGGTGTTGAGGGAAGGGGTCCGGGCGCCGAGGGCGCACGGGAGTTACGCGCGCGGCAGTTATGCGCACGCAGCTGTGCCGGCTATCGCGCCGGGCTTAGGGAGACCTCGGCCCACCTCTTGCGGCGGACCACCACGACGCGGGCCACGTCGGCCCCCTCCCGGCGCAGATATTCGATCTGATCGCGCAGGCGGAGCTTCATCTTCTTCAGCGCGAGCACGCGGGTACGGTCGGGCTCGGGCCGCGTCTGCTCGGCGGAGATTTCCGCCTCGATCAGGCTGTGGCGCGTCGTCAGCGATTTCATGAACTGGTCCACGACAACCTCCTTTCGATGGAGAGAGGATGGGGCAGGACGCTTGATAGCTCCAATCCATAGTCGCTATATTGGTAATAGCTACGGACTATGGACTTGCAATGCCCTTCCGGCCGCGCCATCGCCAGCTCGAATATGTGGTCGCCCTTGCCGAGACCGGGCATTTCGGCGCGGCGGCCAAGCGCTGCCATGTCTCGCAGCCGACCCTCTCGGTGCAGGTCGCCTGCTGGAGGAGCAGCTCGGCACGCCGCTGTTCGACCGCACGCGCGGCCGGGTCATCCCCACCGCCATCGGCGAGCGGGTCATCGCCTCGGCCCGCGCCGTGTTGCAGGCGCTGGACGATATCGTCGCCACCGCCGCCACCGGGGCGGACAATCTGGGCGGGCTGATCCGGCTCGGCGTCGCGCCCACCTTCGGGCCCTATTTCCTGCCCCACCTGTTGCCGGTGCTGCACAGGCGCTATCCGGGGCTGCAGATCTACATTCGCGAGGAACGCCCCTCGGTGATCGAGCGGGAGGTGACCGCCGGCAATCTCGATTGCGGGCTCGGCCCGCAGCCCGTCTCGGGCTCCGTCCTCACGTTCCGGCGCCTGTGCCGGGAAGCCATCTATCTGGGCGCGGCCAAGGACCACCGCCTCGGCGAAGGCGAGAGCGTGGAGATCAGCCAGCTCAAGGGCGAGCGGCTGCTGACGCTCGGGCGTGGCCACCAGCTGTTCGAGAGCGCGCGGGCGCTCGCGGCGGCCTCCGGCGCCCAGGTGCGGGAGGATTACGAGGGCACGAGCCTCGATGCCCTGCGCCAGATGGTCATCATGGGCATGGGCCTGTCCCTGTTCCCGGAGCTTTATGCCCGCTCGGAATTCCGGGTGCAGGACCACATCGCCCTGCTCAAGGTGGAGGGCTGGCCGGCGACGCGGGACATGGGCTTCTTCTGGCGCGCGGGCAACAACCGCGCCGCCCATTTCGACCAGCTGGCGCGCGAAAGCGAGGGCACCTGCCGGGAGCTGGGTCTGGAGCCCGGCTGAGGCCGCAAACCTACCCTCCGCGGCGAACTTTCACATTTGTGCGATGCACATGGCGCCGCGGGTGTGGCCCATGCGCCACCCTGTGAAGGCCGGAAGATGCTAGATCAGGACATGGCTGGGCGGCCCCGCCCAAGGTTGGGTTCCAACCTCCGGGCGTTAACCTTAACGCCACCTTATCCGGCTTCAATGCACTGGCGCGCAGACAGGAAACTGAAGCGCGGCGTCGTGCGTTGTGTGCGTCGTAGGGTCTCGCATCGTCTGAGTGGTCCAAGCATGCCTTCGTTTCTGCCCCGGTTGTTCCCGAAGGTCCTGGCCAAGGCTTCCCGCGCCGCGGCCGAAATGGTCAAGGGGGAGGACGCGCCCGTGCTCGGCCGCCGCCTGTTCGTGCTGGGCGCGCCGCTGGCGCTGGCCGCGTGCGTCACCAATCCGCCGCCGGCCCCGCTCAGCCGCGCCGGCATGATGTATGGCCCGGTGGACGGCGAGCCCTTCCCGGTGGACGCGGTGGACCTCTCCGAGGTGGACCCCAAGTGGCTGCGGCAGGAGGTTCCGGCCCCCGCCGGCTACGCCCCCGGCACCATCGTGGTCGATATCAACGAGCGCTTCCTCTACCTCATCGGCCGCAACGGCACGGCGATCCGCTACGGCGTGGGTGTCGGCAAGCAAGGCTACTCGTTCAAGGGCTGGGCCACCATCAAGCGCAAGGAGAAGTGGCCCCACTGGACGCCCACCGCCAACATGGTGCGCCTCCAGCCCGCGCGCTACGGGCCGTACCAGTCCGGCCTGCCGGGCGGCGAGACCAACCCCCTCGGCCCGCGCGCGCTCTATCTCTACGACGGCGACCGCGACACCATGTTCCGCATCCACGGCACCATCGAGCCGTGGAGCATCGGGCAGCAGGTGTCCTCGGGCTGCATCCGCCTGCTCAACCAGGACATCATCGACCTTTACGAGCGCGTCCCGCTCGGCACCCGGGTCTATGTGAAGGGCTGAAGTCGCAGCACACGCGCCTCTCGACGCAAGCGGGTGCCGCGGGTGCCGCTCGACACGGCGCCGAATGCCCATGCCCGTTGCCGTCATCGCCCGCCTTGTGCGGGCGATCCACCGTTGGGCAAGAGGGGTGTCGGATCACAGACAGGTGGACGAGCGGATGGGTGGATCCCCCGGACGAGCCGGGGGACGACAGCCGTGAATGCTGGCGCGGGGCCGGCGCTGGCCTGCGAGGATCGTTTGCCGCCCTACCCGCCCGCCTTCGGCAGCAAACGGTAGAGCTGGGCGGCGCCGTCGATGACCTGGAAGCGGTTGCGGGCCTGCGAGAATTCCAGGTTCTCGCGGGTGCCGATGCACAGGAAGCCGCCGCGCACCAGGCTCTGGGCGAAGCGCCCCAGCACCCTGTCCTGCAGCGGCGTTGTGAAATAGATCAGCACGTTGCGGCACAGGATGAGGTGCGCCTCGCAGAACACCCCGTCGGTGACGAGGTTGTGCTCGGCGAAGGTGACGTTGGCGGTGAGGCGCTGGTCGAGCTTCATCAGCTCGTAGCGGGCATGGAAATAGTCCGAGAAGCTCGCCGCCCCGCCGGCCGCGCGATAGCGGCGCGCCGCGTCGGACGCCTCCTGAAGGGGAAAGATGCCCTCCGCAGCGCGGTCGAGGGCCGCCTTCGAGATGTCGGTGGCGAAGATGCGCGTGCGCTCGTAGAGCCCGGCCTCGATGAGCAGGATGGCGAGGGAATAGACCTCCTCGCCATGGGCGCAGCCGGCCTGCCAGATGTTGATTTCCGGATAGGAGGCGAGCACCGGGAACACCCGCTCCTTCAGCGCCAGGAAGACGTGCGGGTCGCGGAAGAATTCCGAGACCGGCACCGACAGGCCGGCGATGATGTCCGGCAGCCGGTCGGGGGCGTGCAGCACCCGGGCGGTGAGATCGGCGATGGAGATGGCCCCGAAGCCGGACGCAAGGTTGCGCACCCGCCGCGTGAGGGAGGCCCGTCCGTAATCGCGGAAATCATAGCCGTAGCGGCGGAACAGGGCCTCCACGAAGAGGTCCACCTCGATGGTCTCCAGCGCCAGCGCGTCGCGCGCGCCCCCGGCCGGCGACGCTTCCGGCGGGTCGGTCTGGTCGTCGGTGTCCACCGGCCCCGTCATCGCGCGGCCAGCCAGGTGCGGATCATGGACAAGAGCTTGGGCACGTCCACCGGCTTCGACAGATAGTCGCTGGCGCCGGCGGCGAGGCACTTCTCGCGGTCGTCCTTCATGGCCTTGGCAGTGAGGGCAATGACCGGCAGCTTGGCGAACCGCGGCTGGGCGCGGATCTGCGTCATCGCCTCGTAGCCGTCCATCACCGGCATCATCACGTCCATGAGCACGATCTCGATGTCCGGCTGCTCGTCGAGCTGCGCCAGCGCCTTGGCGCCGTCCTGCGCCAGCACCACGTTGACGCCGCGCGCGCGCAGCACCTTGGCGAGAGCGTAGATGTTGCGCATGTCGTCGTCGACCAGCAGCAGCTTGCGGCCTTCGAGGTCGCCGTCCGGATTGGCGGCGAGCTGTTCCGGCTCGCGCTGCACCGAGTGGAGGAACAGGGATACCTCGTCCAGAAGACGCTCGGGCGAGAGCGCGCCCTTCACCACGATGGCGTCGGTGAAGGCGCGCAGCTTCATGCGCTCCTCGGTGGTGAGGTCGCGGCCCGAATAGACCACCACCGGCACGTGCCGCTCACCCCCGGCAAGCCGCTCGATCAGCTCGAAGCCGGACATGCCGGGCAGGCCGAGGTCGAGCACGATGCAGTCGAGATCGCCCTGCGCCACCACCTCCAGAGCCTCCTCGGCGCTGGCCGCCTCGACGATCTGCGCCTTCTCGCGGGCGAGCAGGGTGCGCACGGCGTGGCGGGCGGCGGCATCGTCGTCCACCACCAGCACGCGGCGGGGACGGTCGGCGGAATAATGGGTGAGGAGGCCGAGCGCCTCGGACAGCTGATCCGCGCTCACCGGCTTGGTGAGGAAGCCCACCGCACCGAGGTCGCGGCCGCGCCGGCTCTCGTCCAGTGCCGAGACGAAATGCACCGGGATGTGGCGGGTGGCGGCATCCGCCTTCAGCCGCTCGATCACCGTCCAGCCGTCGAGGCCGGGCAGCATCACGTCGAGCAGGATGCCGGTGGGCTTGTAGGTCCGGGCGAGGGCAAGGCCGCTCTCGCCGTCGCCGGCGGCGAGCGCCAGATAGCCCTTGCGTCGCACCAGCCCCACCAGCGTGCGGGCGAACACCGGGTCGTCCTCCACCACGAGGATGACGGTGGCGCCGGGGGTGAGCCGGTCGCGATCGTCTTCCACGCTCACCGCCGGGACGGGCGGCAGGCCGGAGAGGCCGGCCGCCTCGCGCTCCTGCCGGGTCGTGGCGAAAGCCGCCTGCCGGGCATCCGGCGTCACCGCCGGGATCGGCGCGGCCGCGGCCGGCGCGTCCTCCTCGGGCAACGGCTCGCCCACCGGGATCTCCAGGATGAAGGTGGAGCCCTGGCCGAGCGCGCTCTCCACGGTGACCTTGCCGCCGAGCAGGCGGGCGAGGCGCTGGGTGATGGCGAGGCCGAGGCCGGTGCCGCCGAACTGGCGGCGGGTGGAGGCGTCCACCTGCTCGAACGCCTCGAAGATGGCGTCGAGCTTGTCCTCGGGAATGCCGATGCCGCTGTCCGCCACCGCCACCTTGAGCGTCTTGCCCGCCTCGTCCTGCGAGAAGGTAACGGAGACGCGGCCCTGCATGGTGAACTTGAGCGCGTTGCCGACGAGGTTGGTGAGGATCTGGTCGAGCTTGCCGGGATCGGTGAAGACGAGGTCGGGCGCGTCGGCGACGGAGACCGCAAGGCGCAGCTTGCGCTCCTGGGCCAGGCGCCGGAAGTTCCGCTCGAGGCGCTGCGCCACGCTCGCGACCTTCACCGGTTCACGCACCACTTCCATCTTGCCGGCCTCGACCTTGGAGAGGTCGAGGATGTCGTTGATGAGCCGCAGGAGGTTGGAGCCGGAGGAATGGATGATGCTGGCCGCCTCCACCTGGTCGGCGTCGAGGTTGCCGGTGCGGTTCTCGGCCAGGTCCTGGGAGAGGATGAGCAGGCTGTTCAGCGGCGT
>JAEWBL010000707.1 GCA_023391175.1 Pseudomonadota bacterium | reverse complement strand
GCTTCGCCGTCCCGGTGAACCATCCCGGCGTCCGGCTGCTCTCGCGCCGCTCCTATGAGGCGGCGGCGCCGTCGGCTTTCGACTACCCGCTCTCCAGCCGCTTCGACGAGAACGACGCCATCGTGTTCTTCGACGAGGCGCGGGTGCCGTGGAGCCGGGTCTTCGTCTGCGGGAACATCGCGGCCGCCGCCGCGCAATGGCACGGCACGCCCGCCCATGTGATGCAGAACTACCAGTCGCAGATCAGGCTGATGGTGAAGATGCGCTTCTTCATCGGCCTGGCGCGGCGCATTGCCGAGATCAACGGATCGATCGACATCCCGCAGGTCGGGGGTGCGCTCGGCAGGCTCGCCGCGCAGGCCTCGATCGTCGAGGGGCTCGTCGCCGGCATGGAGGCGGAAGGGCGGATGGACGGCGAATACTGGGTGCCGAGCCGGCATCTGCTCTACGCCGCGCAGACGCTGACGCAGGAGATCTACCCGCAATTTGTCATGGCGATCCGCGACCTCGCGGGCGGCGGGGTGATCATGCTGCCCTCGTCGGAGGAGGACATGACCAGTCCGCACACGCGCGACTACGTCGCCGCGACGCAGGTTTCATCCGTCGCCACCCCGCGCGAGCGCGTCGCGGCCTTCAAGCTGGCGTGGGACGCGCTCGGCTCGGAATTCGCCTCCCGCCACATCCAGTACGAGATGTTCTATGCCGGCGCGTCCTATGTGAACCACGCCCACATGATGCGGACCTATGACTGGGACGCTGCCCGCCGCCTCCTCGAGGGCGTGCTCCCGGCGCCCGCCGCTTTCGCACCCGCCGCCTTCGCACCGGAGCCCGGCTGAGACTGCGCCAGCAGCAGCGCCGCCTCGCAGGAGCCGAGCAGGCCGCGCGTGAGCCGCTTCAGGGACTGCATCTCGCGCGCGCCCAGCGTCTCGAACAGCACGTCGTTCACCCGCACCTGCAGGGGCGCGACCTCGCGAAGCGCCGCGGACGCCTTGTCGGTGAGCACGAGGTTCACCCGGCGGCGGTCCTCGAGATCCGCGCGCTTCTCCAGCAGGCCCAGCGCCTCCAGCCGGCGCGTCTCGGTCACGATGAAGGGCACGCTGACGCGCAGCCGCTCGGCGAGATCGCCGACCGTTACCGCCTCGTCGATCTGCGCGAGGCTCATCAGGATATTGTATTGCGGCGGCGTGAGATGCATGGCGCGCGCGACGGCGGCGCGTATCTCCTGCAACCGGCTGGAGAAGGCGACGAGCTCGCCCACCATTTCGCGGAACGCGCGATCGCTGTTTTCGAGGAGCAGCGCGGGGCGCGATGTCGTCAGCGGCCGACGCTGGCGCGCGGTCTTCTTGTCCATTTCTTACTCACATCCTGCTCGGCCCTGCGGCAAGCGCGGTGATTGGTGCGGTCATCCAAGGCGCGGAAAGCGGCGGAAATGCTGAATCTTACAGCACATTCATCTAATTGACAAAGATAAGTTACCTATCATTATGGCTGCCAGCAGGGAGTGACGACGATGGTGCACAAGACAGCCGAAAGCCATTTGCGCAGCCTCGACGACGGCCGGCGCATCTATATCGACGGGACCCGCGTCGAGAAGGTCACCAGCCACCCCGCGTTCCGCAATGCCGCGCAGTCCGTCGCCGGTCTCTATGATTTCCAGTCCCGGCCCGACCAGCGCGAGGCGATGACCTTCGAGACGGAGACGGGGCATCGGGTGAGCCGCGCCTGGCAACTGCCGACGAGCTATGGGGAACTGGTCGCGCGGCGCGAGGCGCTGGTGCGCTGGGCGGAGCTGCACAACGGCTTCATGGGCCGCTCGCCCGATCACGTCGCCTCCACGCTCGGCGGCATGCGGATGGGCCTCGACATCTATGAGGCGCATCCCGGCGGCCGGCCCGGTGTCGTCTCGGACTATTACCGCTACGCCCGCGACAACGACCTCTACGTCTCCTACGTCATCATCGACCCGCAGGGGGACCGCTCCAAGGCCACCGGCGCCGAGGGCAATTCGGACCTCGCCGTCGCGGTGGTGGACGAGGATGCCGAGGGCATCACGGTGCGCGGCTCGAAGATGCTCGGCACCGGCGCGGTGCTCTCCAACGAGGTGCTGGTGACGACATTGCGTCCGCTCCGTTCCGAGGAGACGCGCTACGCTTTCACCGCCTGCGTGCCGATGAACCTAAGGGGCATGGCCCTGCTGTCCCGGCGCTCCTATGAGGGCGCGGCGACCTCCGCCTTCGATTATCCGCTGGCGAGTCGCTTCGACGAGAACGATGCGTTGCTCGTCTTTGACGACGTGAAGATCCCGTGGGATCGCGTCTTCGTGCATGGTGATCCCGCCTGCCAGCTCGCCCAGTGGCACGACACGCCGGCCCATGCCTACCAGAATTACCAGGCCGAGATCCGCCTGCTGGTGAAGCTGCGCTTCCTCGTCGGCCTCGCCCGCAAGATCACCGAGACGATTGGCACCTTCGCTTTCCCGCAGGTGCGCGAGACGCTGGGCGAACTGGCCGGCCATGTCGGCATGATCGAGGCCTTCGTCTATGGAATGGAGGCGAAGGGCCGTCACCACGGGCGCTATTTCGTGCCCGATTCCGGGCTCGTCTATGCCGCGCAGATCCAGTCGCAGCTGCTCTACCCGAAGATCATCCATTTCCTGCGGGAACTGTCCGGCGGCGGCATGCTGATGCTGCCCTCCAGCGTGGAGGATTTGGCCCATCCGGAGATCGGCCCGCTGATCCGGCGCACACAGTACTCGCCGAGTTTGACCTCGGCGGAGCGGGTGAAGCTGTTCAAGCTCGCCTGGGACGCGGTGGGCTCGGAATTCGCCTCCCGCCACGCGCAGTACGAAATGTTCTATTCCGGCCCGCGCACCGTCACGACCGGCATGGCTTTCCGCACCTTCGACTGGAGCAGGGCGACCGGGGCGGTCGACGCCATGCTCGCCAGCTATCCCACGCCGGCCATCGCCGATGCGGCCACCGCCGTATGCGCCGGCTGATCCGCAGACCGAGGACAATCATGGACGATTTGATCATCGAAGGCTTCACCGTCGCGCCCGGCCAGAAGCTCAAGGCGCAGCTTCCCGCGCTGGAACTGGCGGACGGCACCATCGTCAACCTGCCGCTCATCCTCATCAACGGAACGAAGCCCGGCCCGCGCCTCTATCTCGGCGCGGGCATCCATGGCGACGAGGTGAACGGCATCGCGCTGGTGACGCGCGCGCTCGCGCAGGTCGATCCGAACGCGCTGTCGGGCAGCATCGTCTGCGTGCCGGTGCAGCAGCCGCTCGCCCTTCAGGCCGACCACCGCCTGCCGCTGGCGCAGTTCCTCAAGTCACCGCTCGATCAGGTGCCGGCCGACGCGTGGACCTGTTTTCCGGGCGATGCCAACGGCAACATCGCGCAGGTCACGGCGGCGACGCTGTTCCGCATGATCACCCGGTGCGACATGGCGCTCGACATTCACACCCCCACCCGCGGCGGCAAATATGTGCCGATCGCGATCCTGCCCCATCACGCGTTGGGCGCGCACGCGCAGCGCGCCGAGGAGATGGCGCACCTGCTCGGCACCGGCTGGATCGTGCGCGGCGAACGCGGCATGTATGTGAGCGACGGCATCCTGTGCGTCGAGGCGACGAAGGCGGGCGTGCCATGCTTCACCTTCGAAATCGGCGAGGGCGGGCGGCTCGACATGGATTTCGTCGAAACCGGTACGACCTGCGTGCTCAACCTGCTGCGCGGCCTCGGCATGATCGCGGGCGAGCGCACCGAACCGGCGGTCACGCATGTCATGCGCGACTTCGTCGGCATCCGCGCGACCCATGGCGGCATTCTCGTCACCGAGGTCGAGCTCGGCGCGGCCGTGCGCGAGGGGCAGATCCTCTGCCGTATCCACAATGTGTATGGAGAGGTGGTCGAGGAGGTCGCGTCGCCGATCGATGGCCTCTTCGTGCGGGCGACGACGCTCGGCACCGTCTCGCGCGGCGAACGCGTCGCGACCCTTGGGGTGATCTGAGCGCGCGCCGTCCCGGATCTGGCGATTGGACGGGCACTGGCGCCTGTCCTGAGCAAAAAACAGGCGATCCCCTCCACCCGATCCAAGGATTTCCGCGCCGCCGCTGCTGGCACGTTCATTGCTTTATTGCTTTCCATGCAAGTTGACTTGCATCGTAATGAAACTGGTTTCTAGCCCCACCGGCCGGCGGTTCGGGCCCTGGCCCCCTCAGGAGTTTGGAAATGAGCGTTCGCCTAAGCCTCGCTTTCGCCGCTGCCGTCATGGCCGGCGTGCTCTCCGCCGGCAGCGCCTTCGCGCAGCCCCCCGCCTGCGAGCCGGACAAGGTCGCGACGAAGTATCCCTCGCTCGCGGGCAAGACCATCAAGGTCGGCGCCGATCCCCAGACGCCACCCTACGTCATGCGCGACGGCACCGACATGTCGAAGCTCAGTGGCATCGACATCGACCTCGCCACCGCCGTGTTCGACTGCATCGGTGTGAAGCATCAGGTCGTCACCGGCGGCTGGTCGGGCCTGCTCCCGGCCGTGAATTCCGGCCAGATCGACGTGATGTGGGACAATCTCTACTACAAGCCTGATCGCGCGAAGACGCTCGACTTCGTCATGTACATGGGCGCGGGCACCGGCGCGCTGGTACCGGCCGGCAATCCCGGCAAGGTTGCGGGCCTCGGCGACTTCTGCGGCAAGACCGTCGCCTACGGCATCGGCTCGATCGAGGAAGTCGCCACGCTGAAGCAGAAGGAGACGTGCAAGGCCGAGGGCAAGGCCGAAGTCACCACCATGCCCTTCCAGGACCTCGCCGCCGGCCTTCGCCTGCTCGACAGCGGCCGCACCGACATCCTCCTGTGGGATCTCGGCTATGTCGATTTCGTGGCCAAGGCCAATCCGAGCAAGTACGCCCGCGCCTTCGCCGTCATTTCCGGCTTGCAGAACGGCATCGGCATCAAGAAGGGCAATGACGAGCTGACCAAGGCGATCTTCGAGGCGCTGAGCGTGGCGCAGGCGGACGGCACCCAGAAGAAGATCTTCGCCAAATACGCGCAGGATGCCGCCCTCATCATCCCGGCTGAGATCCGCACCAAGTGACGAACTGATCGCCTGAGTGGCGCCGGGGTCTGGCAAAGGCTCCGGCGGCGTCCTACGGGTTCGCGGGCACGCTGGCGCGCCCGCGAACCCGAACCGACAAAACGAGAGCACCTACCATGCGGATGACGAGGCTGTTCGGCGCGGTCGGGATCCTGTTGGCCTCTGGCGCGGCGGCGCTCGCCCAGACCTCCGGGCAGACCACCGAGGACATGGCGAGCGGCCTCACCGTGCGCGATCCCTACGCCGACATGGCGTTCGGCTGGTTCTGGGAGTTTCTCAACTATTGCGTCTCCGCCTTCTTGTGGGAAGGGGCGTGGGTGGCCGTCAAGATCACCGCCATCTCGATGACGCTCGGCCTTCTGCTTGGCCTCCTGCTGGCGCTGATGCGGCTGGCGGCGAACCGGCTGATCAACGCCGTCGCTTGGCTCTACATCTTCTTCACGCGCGGCACGCCGCAGCTGCTGCAGCTCGTCTTCATCTTCAACGCGCTCCCCTTCATCGGGCTCAAGTTCGACAGCTTCACCACGGCGGTGATCGGCTTCTCGCTCAATCAGGCGGCGTTCAGCGCGGAGATCATCCGCGGTGGCATCCTGTCGGTGAACAAGAACCAGTCGGTCGCGGCGAGTTCGCTCGGCATGGGCCCGTTCCTCACCCTGCGCCGCATCGTGCTGCCGCAGGCGATGCAAGCCATCCTGCCGGGCATCGGCAACGACACGATCAGCATGCTGAAGCTGACGTCGATCGCCTCGATCGTGTTCGTCAACGAGCTGACCTTCCGCTCGCAGCAGATTGTCGGGCAAAACAACAAGTTCTTCACCGTCTTCGCCGCGACCTCGGTGATCTACCTCATCCTGGTGAGCATCATCTCGATGGTGCAGGCCTGGGCCGAACGGCGCTTCGACCTGGATAAGTCCGCCCACGGCGACAGCGCGATGAACCGCCTGTTCGGCTTCCGCATGGGTCGCGCGCCGGCGCCTGCCGTGCCGGCCTCCC
>JAEWBL010000704.1 GCA_023391175.1 Pseudomonadota bacterium | reverse complement strand
ACGCCATCGACGGTGCTCGCCTGGTGATAGACGTCCCCGCCCTTCTGCATGGCGGCGGTGAATGCCGGAGACTTGGAGACGTCGTCGCCGAAGCTGGTCTTGCTCGTGGCGCGGGCGCGGGCGATGCCGTCGGTGCCCATGAGGGCGATCAGCTCGCCATCCTCGATGCGCAGCTGCTTGTAGAAGTCGATGAAGTCGCTGATGGCGTAGGACGCCACCACCACGCCGGCAAACTCCCCCTTGGCATCGGTCAGCGGCCGGGTGAGCTGGATGGTGTATTTCTTGGAGACGCGACCGAGCACCGGCTTGCTGATGAAGAGCTGTCCCTTCGCCGGGTCCTTGCCCATGTGCACGCGGATGTGCTCGCGATCGGAGAGGTCCACCTTCTCCGGCCCCGGCGGGGCGAGGCTGGACGCGACCATGATGCCGTTCCTGTCGGTGACGGCGAGCTGGACGACCGAGGCCGGGACGTTGAAGTCCTTGAGCTGCTCGTAGATCTGGTAGGGCGCGGCGGCAATATCATGGCCGCTGGCGAAGTTCTGCAGCAACGCGTCGATGGGTTCCACCGCCTGCTCGAAGCTGCGCATGAGCAAGGTCGCCATGCGATGGGCGGCGATTTCGGCCTTCTCCATTTCCGCCTGGCTGTGGAGCTGGAACAGCACCAGCGCGGCGACCAGCGGGATGACGCCGACGAGCAGCACCAGCCCCGCCAGCATCAGGGTAACCCGGTTGAAGCCCCAGCGCGGCGGCCTGAGAGAAGCAGGATCACGGGCGCGCATCGGCGACGCCTCCGAACTCGACCAGTGCCTCGCACAGGCGGTCAAAGGCCAGCGGCTTCGGGAAGCAGCGCAGCACCCCCTTCTGGCGCGCACGCTCCATGTCGGCCTCGGCAGCATGCCCCGTCATCATCAGGAAACGCAGATCGCGGTCGGGGAACCGCCCGTTCACCGCCTCCACCAGCGCCACCCCGTCCATGTCCGGCATCCGCATGTCGGTGAGCACGACGCGGATCCCGGGATCGCGGGCGAGCAGCTCAAGGGCCTCGGCCCCGCGCCCGACCGCGTACGTGGACAACCCGCGAAACGCCAGCGCCTCGACCAGCTCGTCGAGGTATTCGGGCTCGTCGTCGACGATGAGAACGTGAGTCATCTGCCGTCGGACCCATTCGGACGGTATCGAAAGGCGGCTTCGTCTGCCGCGCGGCACTCCACGCTTGGCCTTCCCGTTCGTCAAGGCGAACCTGTTCCATTTTGGTGCGGGTTCCGGCGAGCCCCGGGTTGCAAGACGGAAATGGCAATGAAATACGATTGATTAGATTTTCCCCATCCCGCGGCTCCCGCACGATATCAGCACCAGAAAAAGGTCGTCCATGTCAGAGGCGAGCGATCCGGCAAGTCTGGGCGCCGGGCGCGGACAGCTTCGGCGGGTTCTTATACTTGACGATGATGATACCTTTAGGGAAGTCCTATCAAAATATCTCACAGCCGCCGGCCATATCGTCACCCACACGTCCCATCCGGAGGATTTGACCCCGGCTCGCCTCTGCCGGCTCGACATCCTCCTTCTCGACCTGAACATGCCCGATATCGACGGCGTGGACGTGCTGCGCAATCTCTGTCGCTGTGCGCTCGGCCCCCAGGTGGTGCTCATCAGCGAAAGTGACGAGGATGTGATGGAGGCGGCGGCCGAAGCCGGACGGATGAGCAGCATCCGCGTCCTCGGCACCCTCCACAAGCCGTTCGACCCGAAGCAGCTACTGGGCCTCATCGCCGACGATCCGGGCGAGGTCGATGGCCATGTCGCTGCCGATGCGGCTCGGTCGGGGGCGCAGGTCATCGCCGCAGTGGAGGCCGCCCTGGCTGCAGGAACCGTCCCGGTGATGTTCCAGCCCAAATGCCGCGCGGCCGACCGCGCCTTCGCCGGGGCCGAGGCGCTGCTCGGGGACGATTGGCCCGGCCTCGGGCCCATCGTCCCGTCCGCGGTGATCGAGGTCCTTGGCACGACGCCCGATCTCCTGCGGCGGCTCACCGTCCACGTGATCGAACGCGCGGCGCGGGGCGCTGCGACCTGGCAGGCCGCGGGCCTTCAGGGGCCGGTCGGCGTCAACATGCCCGTGGACATGCTGGCCGAACCCCACGCCTTTCCGATCCTCGACGGCACGGTTGCCGCGGCCGGCGCCTCACCCTGCGATGTCATCCTCGAACTGACTGAGGATGCCGTCTACGATTCCTCCAGCGATGCGTTGATGGCGCTGGCGCAGGCACGCATGGCGGGCTTCGGCGTCGCCCTCGATGACGTGGGGCAGCGCCAGAGCGGCCTGCTCCAGCTGGCGCGGCTGCCCATCACCGAGCTGAAGATCGATCGTGCGCTCGTGATCCGGTCCCGCGGCACGCAGAAGTCGCGCAGCATCCTCGAAGCGGTCATCCGGCTCGGCCACCAGCTGGGGTTGACGGTGGTCGCCGAGGGCATCGAGACAGAGGACGATTTGTCTCGCGTCAAGGCGATGGGTGTCGATCTGGTCCAAGGTTTCCTGATATCGCACAAGCTCGCCCTTGCCGAACTTGTCGCGATGTTCAAGGAATGGGAAAAACCGGACCCCGTACCCAAGAATGCGCAATGACCGCCCCAGCGAAGGACGAGGCGAGACCGCGACGGCTGAGCCGCAGGTCCTGCTGGTCGATGACGACCCGGACGTGCTGGAAGAGTTGCGCGACGGCCTCTCGATGCTCGGGATTCCCTCTCTCACCGCCACCACGGCCGTGGAAGCCCTGGACCTCGTGCAGCGCAACGATCCCCTCAGGGTGATCGTGACCGACCTGCAGATGCCGCGCATCGACGGCATCGAACTGCTCCAGAAGCTCTCGGTGCGGCGGCGCAAGCATCCCATGGCCGCCATCGTCATCACCGGCCATGCGTCCCTCGATCGCGCAGTGGGCGCGCTGCGCCTCCAGGCGGTGGATTTCCTGCAGAAGCCGCTCCTCGCCGAAGAGGTGGCCCATGCCATCCATCGCGCGCTGGCGCTGGTGGAGGATGAGGCGCTGGCCGCCAACGCCGAGGACGACCCGCCCGGCCATATCGCCCGGCCCAATTATCTGAAGGCCCTCGTCGCCGCCCGGGCGGACCGCGACGCCATTTTCCAGGCCGGCCTGTTCTCCGATCCGGCGTGGGAGATGATGCTCGACCTCGCCGTGGCCGAGGCGAGTGCCCGGCCCATCTCCGTCACCAGCCTGTGCATCGCCTCCGGCGCGCCCACCACCACGGCGCTGCGCCGCATCGACGATCTGGAAGAGGCCGGCCTCGTGAAGCGCGTGCCCGACGGCCGCGACCGGCGGCGCATCCTGGTGGTGCTGACCGATGAGGGCCGCGCCCGCATGGAGGCCTTCGTGCAGCGCCAGGCCGACCGCTTCGGCATCAAGCTCGACTGATATGGCCGCCATGGACCGGAAAGACGCTGACGCCGGACCGACGGGCGCGAACCGGGTCAGGCGACGGCGCAACGGCGGTAGTGGTCCCGGCCGCATGCCTTCGCCTGGTAGAGGGCCATATCCGCCGACGCGAACACGCCCCCAAGGTCCCTGCCCCGCGCGGTGGCCCCACCGATGCTCGCAGTGACGGCAATGCCGGAGGGGTGCGGGATACTGGCGTGGCGCAACGCCTTCAACAGTGAAGCGGCCAGCGCGTCGCAGCCGGCTTCGTCGGTCTCGGGCAGGATCAGCGCGAATTCTTCGCCGCCATAGCGTGCGACCATGTCCAGCGGCCGGCGCGGTTGCTGCGCCAGCACACCACCGACCGCCGCCAGCACCGCATCCCCGGCCTGATGACCCCACACGTCGTTCACCACCTTGAAGCGGTCGATGTCGACCACCAGCAGCGACAACGGGCTGCAAAGGCGCTCCGCGCGGCGGACTGCGCGGTCCAAAGCCTCATCGAAACTGCGGCGGTTGGGAAGGCCGGTGAGCGCATCCACTTGCGACTTGCGCGCGAGATCCAGGTTGAGGCGCAAAAGCTCCACCTCATCCGCCGCGACCGCCGCCAGATCGAGCAGCGGTCCGAGGTCGACCGCCGCCACATCCCTCGCCCCCCGCGCCATCACGCACAGCGACCCGATGACCAGATCAGGTGCGACCCGCAGCGGTACGCAGGCGCAGAAGCTCATATCCTCCTGGGGCACGACGGAATGGCCGGCAGGGCGCGCGGACGTCATGTCGCCGACCACCAGGGGTGCGCCACTTGCCACGACCGCGTTGCAGATCATGTCGCGCTGCGCCCTGCTGAGCCTCACGTGGCTGGGCGTGAGCGAATTCTGGCACTGATGGCGCTCGTCCACGAGGCTGAGAATCGCCACGTCGGCCTCATAAAGCCGACACGCCAACCGGGTCAGCCGGTCGAAGCGCTGCTCAAGGTCACAATCCGGAACGCAGCTCGCCAGATGACCGCTCGCCGAAAGGACAGAACAGGAGATCTGCGTCTTGAACGTCCCGATAGGGAAGCTCCGGGAAGAGAATATCTCGCCGGATAGAGCCGAAAGATCTCGATCTGAGACAGCTGGACGCTCATCGACGACAACGTACATCTCTGCCTCCATCATGTCACAGTTGGAGCTTGCCGTCGGCGTCAGTTATTTACCGATGTATTGTCGGCCCAGCGGCACGCAACCTTTATGTCGTGAAAGAGGTGTGGGCAATCTGAAGAGGAACTGGATTGAGACCGATTTGATTACCAAATCGGAGTGACCTGCCCATCGCAGCCCTTGCAGACGGCAAGGTCCGGGCCTGCCGGCCCGTCGCGTGCGCAGCCTTGCGGCCTCAACGGATTGGATTTTTGGAGATATCCTTGCAGGCTCGCCGCGCGCGCGATCCATAAAACGCAAGAACCTGATCGCAGATCGCGCTCCAACTGCCAGAACGCGTTATCCGATCCGATGGCGATGCGCTCAGATCAGTGCGGCTCTAGAACGGACCGGGAGACACCATTTCTGGCTCCCCCGGTCCGCCACCCCGTGCCGGTCAGGGCTTGGCACGGGATATGGAAGGCTTCGCAACACCGGACGTGTAACCCGTAAGGCTGCGAGCCAAGTTGTGCGCCGTAACGCGAGTTGTGTAGCATGCACAACCTCGCGACTGCAGAACAATCCATTCCAATTTGGCGGCGATTATGAAGCCAACGCCGCCCAATAGCGAGGCTTGATCGCAGCAGGCCGCACAATCCTCCGCTCCCTACCACCGGGAAATGGGTAGAATCCGCGACTATAGCCGTCATGACCGGAATCAACTTGCGGCTTGATGCTACCTTCATCGGCTTCATGGCTATGGGCCCGCACCCGAAAGTGGTGCGGCAGCTTCTCGTCATCGGTGGGATGGCCACATCAACCGTCACCCCGCCAACCCGCCCTCCATCGAAGACAAAGGCTCCGGCAGACATGCAGGCGAGCTGGTGCGCGACATGCGGCAGCAGCCGCGTCGAGCCGTTCAGCACGCCGATGGTCATGGGTACAATCGACGGTGTTCGAGAACCTCGGCGCCGAAGCCGCGGTCGACCGAGCCCTACCGACGTTCACGCCTGTCCGCCGGCGGCACCACGACGGTAGAGGTCGCGGCCGCCGGCCTTCGCCGCATAGAGCGCGGCATCGGCCGCCGCGAACAGGCCGGCCAGCCCATCGCCCCGCGCGGTGGCACCGCCGATGCTCGCCGTGAGGCGGCCGCCGGAGGGATGGGGAATGTTCTCCGCCCTGAGGGCCGCCAGCAGCGCCTCGGCCACCACGTCGCAGCCCGCCTCATCGGTATCCGGCAGAACCACCGCGAACTCCTCGCCGCCGTAGCGCGCGGCCAGATCCTGAGCCCGGCCGGGCAGCCGCGACAGCACGCCGCCGATGGCGGCCAGCACCGCATCCCCCGCCTGATGGCCCCACAGGTCGTTCACCACCTTGAAGTGATCGATGTCGATCACCAGCAGCGACAGCGGGCCGGCGATGCGCTGCGCCCGCCGCACCGCCCGCTCCATCGCCTCATCGAAGCTGCGCCGGTTGGGCAGGCCGGTGAGCGCATCCACCTGCGACTGGCGCGCGAGGTCGAGATTGAGGCGCAGCAATTCCACCTCGTCCGCCGCGACCGCCGCCAGATCAAGCAGCGGGCCGATGTCGAACGCCGCCCGGTCCCTTGGCTCGCGCGCCATCACGCACAGCGAGCCGATGACCAGCTCCGGCGCCACCACCAGCGGCGCCCCCGCATAAAAGCGCAGGGCCAGCTGCGGCACGATGGGATGGCCGGCGAGGCGCGAATCGCTCCGCATGTCACCGATCACCAGCGGCGCGCCGCTCTCCACGATCACGTTGCAGATGGTCTCGCGCCGGGGCACGCTCTCGGGAACGAGATCCGACGTGCGCGATTTCTGCCACTGGTGCGTCGCGTCGATGAAGCCGAGGAAGGCGACCTCCGCCCCGTAGAGCCGGCGCGCCAGCCGGGTGAGACGGTCGAATCGCTCGTCGGGCGCGGAATCCATGAGACCACACGTCGCAAGGACGCTGAGGCGCTCGGCCTCGTTGGCTGGGGCGGCGGGGGGCGTCCACACGGGCGGAACCTCGATCGATGGCGCTGGGCGGGCGGAACCGGTCGGCGGCGAAGGTGGGGATAACTTTCCGGCAGGCTGGCAGGCCGGCAATCGGGCCGCAACCGGCGTACGGGCGGCACGGCGGCAGCATCACAACCGGAGCGGGCACCACAATTGCAGCGCTGAAGATTGCTTCATGCCCGGGGGGATGGCCGGAAGATGACGTTCCAGGGAGGGAGGTGAATCGCGGGCGGGCGCCGGCGGAAGCGGGGACGACCTGGTGGTCCCTCAGGGACCCGGAGCCGACGCCGCGGACGCGCCTGACCGATTCGAACCGAATCGCGCCTGAACCTAGGAATTCTGGTGTTGAACCGCACCCGGCAACCTGGGTGGAATCACCCGGCGAAGTCGATTCGGTGGTTCATGCCGGGTGGAAATTTGGTGGAGCCAGGCGGAATCGAACCGCCGACCTCTTGAATGCCATTCAAGCGCTCTCCCAACTGAGCTATGGCCCCACCGGGCCGCGGGCTGCGCACTTTCCGCTCGAACACCAAGGTCGAAAAACCTCGGCAGGAGAGCCAGTTAGCGCGCCGGGAAGTCCCGCGGCGGGGTGCCCGGCGACTCACGTCCGCCGAGCGAGAGCGGCCTTAAAGCACAGGCCGCGTCGGGTATCAAGCCTCTTCGTCGTCTTCGAGGCCCTCACCGATCAGATCGGAGACGTCGTCCCCATCATCTTCGTCTTCTTCGAGGAACGTGTCGTCGTCACCGGCCTCGATGTCGTCATCCACATCCACGTCGTCGCCGACCGCCACCTTGGAGGGGGCCGCAGCTTCCTCGTCGGCTTCCTCGAGGCTGATGACCTCGGCCTCGGCCTCCTCGCCGTCCGCCTCCTCGACAGCGGCAGCGCGCGGCTCGGCGCGGCTGGCACCGCGGGCAGCGGGTTCAAAATAGGACCTCGGATAGGATTCCCCCGTGAACGGCGACACGATGGGGTCCTTGTTGAGGTCGTAAAACTTGCGCCCCGTAACCGGACAGATGCGCTTGGTGCCGAGTTCGGGCTTCGCCACGGCAAAGTTCCTCGGAGCTGTATAAGGAGCGTGCTCCATTGGCGTTTCGCCCGCCCCCTGTCAAGGGCAGATCATCATGGCCTCGCAACAGCGTGACGCCGCAAGCGACGGCGTGCTAGACGACGGCCGGCACAGAACATGCGGCGATCGCCCCGGCCGAGGCCGGCGGCAGACCGCCCGAGCGAGGCAGGAATGGCCCATCCCGAACCCGCAACCGCAGGCGCTCCCGAAGCTCACGGCCACGGCACGGGCGAGGCCCGCCCCGCCACCGGGCGTCGCTCTCCCGCCCTCTCCGGCCGGGTGCGGGTGCCGGGCGACAAGTCCGTCTCGCACCGCGCGCTGATCTTCGGCCTGTTCGCGGAAGGCACGACCCTCATCACCGGCCTGCTCGAAGGCGAGGACGTGCTGAACACCGCCAAGGCCTGCGCCGCGCTGGGCGCCTGCGTCACCCGCACCGGCGAAGGCGCCTGGGAAGTGACGGGCACCGGCGGCCGGGGCCTTGCCTCCCCCGCCGCCCCACTCGATTTCGGCAATTCCGGCACCGGCGTTCGGCTGATGATGGGCGCCGTAGCCGGGCAGCACGTCATCGCCGGCTTCGACGGGGATGCGAGCCTGCGCCGCAGGCCCATGAAGCGCGTGCTCGACCCGCTCGGTGAGATGGGGGTCGAGGTGGTGTCCTCGGCCGAGGGCGGCCGCCTGCCGCTCACCCTGAAAGGCAGCAGCGCGACAAAAGCCATCACCTACGAGACCCCGGTTCCCTCCGCGCAGGTGAAGTCCGCCGTGCTGCTCGCCGCCCTCGGCGCCGAGGGCGAGACGGTGGTGAT